>CAZGMW010000017.1:0-12520 GCA_964526895.1 uncultured Planococcus sp.
AGCAATAAGACGAGTGGTCTTCTCGGCTTATTGCGGGAGCTTTGTCCTAAGCGCCGAAGCGGTATATAAATGTGGTTTCATTAGTTCAACTTATTTAATCCATACTTCCGTAAGAATTGAGAAAAAAGCAAGGAGCCCAGCCCCTTGCTTTTTCAACTTGCCAAATCAGCTGTCGAGTCCAAAATCCTTAACCAATGAACCAAGGCCGCCCTGATAGCCGCTTCCGATTGCATTGAATTTCCATTCTCCACCGTGGCGATATAATTCGCCTACGACGATCGCCGTTTCAATAGAGAAATCTTCTCCCAAATCGTAGCGGATCAGTTCTTCATTTGTTGCTTCATTTAGAATGCGTACATAAGAATTGCTGACTTGCCCAAAGTTCTGGCCTCTGGCTTCACCGTCATGGATTGTAATTGCGAAAGAAACTTTTTCGATAGCAGCAGGAACGGCTGAAAGATCGACTTTCACCTGTTCGTCGTCGCCTTCTCCTTCGCCTGTGCGGTTATCGCCGGTATGCTCTACTGCTCCGCCTGCACCAGTTGTATTATTATAGAAGACGAAATCAGCTTCCGAACTTGCTTTGCTTTCCCCGTTCAAAAGGAAAACAGAAGAGTCAAGGTCAAAATCTTTTCCTCCATCGTATTTATTCGTATCCCAACCAAGACCTACTATCACTTTAGATAGTCCTGGATTGCTTTTCGTTAAATCCACTTTTTGTCCTTTTGATAAATTAATTGCCATTCCTATTCACTCCTTATGCATATTTATTGGCGATTGAGCCAATATCAGAATCTGTAGTTCCTTCACCTACTGCAGAGAATTTCCAATCGCTGCCCTGGCGATATAGTTCGCCTGGAATCAGAGATGTTTTTCCTGAGTAATTTTCAGTTAAATTATAATGAATCAATTCTTCTTTGGATTGATTATCCACCAAACGTATAAAGGCATTTTGAATCATACCAAAATCCTGCTTCTTCTGTTTTGCATTATAAATATTAACCACAAATATCAACCGGTGGATGGAAGGTGAAATGCGCTTAAGGTCGATGTTGATCGTTTCATCGTCACCTTTACCTTCTCCGGTAAGATTGTCGCCTGAATGCTTAACACTGCCGTCACGGCTTTGCTTGTTTCCGAAATAGATCAAATTTTCTTTGCCTTGAAGTTTTCCATTTTCATCAAGCATGATGACCGAAGCGTCACAGTCGACTTCTGAACCGCCGCCACCGCCCCCAAGAATTGAACTCAAGAATCCACCGCTCTTCTTCGTTTCTACAGGATCCCATCCAAGGCCTACCATTATGCTTGAAAGAGATGAACGTCCTTTTGTTAAATCGATCTTCTGACCTTTTACTAAATTGATAGCCACTATTAACACTCTCCATTCATCTTTCTGTATTCTACTGTTAATACTATTTGTATATGCGGAAAATTTCAATTCTAAGGGCTGAGAGACCTATTTGGATATACAACCTCTCCAAACTTAAACCTAGCATCTTGCAATATAAGTGTCAATCAGTTTAAGCGGAATTTTCAGAAAAAATAGAATTGGTTTTCACTTTTCGCATTCCTCATATAATACGTTCGACTTCTATAAAAGTTTCATTTTTATAGTCCAATAGGTCTGGAAAACACAAAATCACTGGTTTCTTTCCATATATTTTCCACCGAATCCAAAGAGCAACGTTAATATTCAGCTCTATTCAAAAGTTAAATATTTTTCCATTGGTTGTATAGTAAACTCCTTCTCTATTCCCTTTATTGATCCTAATTACGCTCTTTTTCTTTTCTTACTGTATTTCAGGTTTTCAGGCGAAAAACCGAAGCTTTGTGAAAGTTTAGCTGAAAGGCGAACGGGAATAGAAAAGTTATGGAATCATCTAAATTTTGGGAGGAGATAAAATGGCTAAGGATAAGTATGAAAAAATTGACGAAGCGATCGATCCACAGGAACAGGAAAAACAGCCGGGGCATGAAAAGCAGATGACTCCCGAACCTATTTACGATGACAAGGATTATAAAGGAGCAGAAAAATTAAAAGGCAAAACCGCTTTGATCACCGGCGGAGACAGCGGCATTGGGCGCGCAGTAGCTGTAGCTTACGCAAAAGAAGGCGCTAATATCGCAATCGCTTACCTGGATGAACATGACGATGCCGAGAAAACGGTAAAAGCTGTCGAGTCTTATGGCACCAAATGCCTGAAATTCGCAACAGACATCAGCGACGTAGAGAATTGCAATCAGCTGATTGTCGATGTCATTGGGGAATTCGGTCAATTGAATATTCTCGTCAATAACGCCGGCAAACAATTCCCGCAGGACGATTTCCTGAATATCTCACAGGATCAGTTGATGGAAACTTTCGAAACGAATATTTTTTCCATGTTTTATCTGACCCAGGCGGCGGTTCCGCATCTGCAAAAAGGTGATGCGATTATCAATACCTCTTCAGTCACTGCTTATCGCGGTTCTCCTTCACTTATTGATTATTCGGCGACAAAAGGCGCAATAACAGCTTTCACTCGTTCATTGTCTGCCAACCTCATCGATTCTGGCATCCGTGTCAATTCAGTTGCCCCCGGACCGATTTGGACACCGCTGATTCCATCAACTTTTGATGCTGAAAAAGTTGGAGAACACGGCGGAGATACACCGATGGAACGCCGTGGTCAGCCGGCTGAATTGGCTCCGGCTTACGTTTACCTTGCTTCTAAAGATTCCACTTATGTGACCGGACAAACAATCCACGTCAATGGCGGAGACTTCATCAGCTCTTAATTTCATTTGCCCCTGTGTTGAAAGAACATCCTCTTTCAGCTCAGGGGCATTTTTTGCTGCAGGATTTGTACAATAAATACCGGGTATACAGCAATTAAATACAAAAGAATATCAGGAGGTACAGGAGATGAAATATATTGAAGCTTTGCTTATCAAATTCGCGATGACTTTTGCCGTTCTCTTTATCATTCTCGGACTGGTGTACGGTGTAGAGCTTTTTGAAATCTTCATTATCGCCCTTGTCATTACAGTTATCGGATTTGTCGGGGACTTGATCATTTATCCGAAGACTTCCAACAAAGTGGCCACTGCCGGAGACTTTATCGCTGTATTCGTAATCGTATGGCTGCTGGGAATTTGGCTCTTTGAAGACTCTGATTCTTCATTGGTCATGGCTGCACTTTTCTCTGCGATTCTTATCGCTGCAGGTGAATGGTTCTACCATATCTATCTGACCAAACGTGTTTGGGGTCATAAAGAAACTTCACACACTACGGAACACGATGAACCGAGACAATCCTGAAACCAATAAAACCCCTGCAGCTTTTTGGATGCAGGGGTTTCACGATTCAACTACCGGCAGATAGAACCGGACTTTTGGCATTTCCGCTGCATGGGCCAACGGTTTTTCGCGAAAGAAATTATTGCCGAGAAATGGAGCCATGTGATTTTCCATGATGTTTCCTTGTACATATTTCAATTTCCAGGGCTTGTGTGCTATATCCAGACGCAATAATTGATGAGATGGTTTTGTCCATAGGCAGTAGCGTTCAGTCAGCCATTTTTCAAGTTCAGTTGAAGCTGCGGGCTGTTTAAAAATTTGGTATCGCAAAGTAATTTTCTCGTTAGAGCTTTCTTTTCTGCTGACTTCACTTTTGTATATGAGTTGTCCTTTTATTCTATCGAATGCTATATGGGCCGTTCGATATGGAAGGAAGTTTCCAAAAGAAGCAGCTTCCACTACCGTTTTGCTATTAGCATCCAAGCTGAAAAAATAAACCCCGCTCCTATTTTTGTATTTCACGTAAGTTCTGACATTCACTTCAAGAAAATTTGCGGATCCTGGCAATGGGGGCAGGAACCTCAACCGGGTGCCGCGAGCTTTGAAAAGAACTATGCCGATCCATGCCCGGTTGTCATACAGATCTAATTCCAATTCGCCTGGAATGTATTTCCGTATTTCTACCGGGTCGACCGGCCAATGAAGAAACAATACATCTTGCCATGTCTGTGTCATCATCCACCTGCTTTTCACCACCATTATCACTCTCCATTAAAAAAAGCCTCTTTAGAAAAAGAGGCTTCATTTATTATACTTTGTCTTCACCCGGCAACGTGTTATGCGCTTCAGGAGGTGCTGGTTTTAATTCCGGCACTCCACCGTATGCTTTGCTTTCTTCGACTTTGAACGGTTGTCCATCTGGAGCATTTTGTTTCAGGAAGTCTAGCTGTGAAGCCGTGCTTTCAGAATTTGTATACAAAATATGCGAGAATTCTGTCGCTTCCCATTCAGGCGGCACTGTAGATGGAACGATGACGCCTTCTTTCGCTTCCATTTCCTTAATCGCTGCAAGCCACTGATTTTGGTGCATCGTATCGCGTGCAATTAAGAATGAGAAGAGATCTTTTACTCCTCTGTCATCGGTCATGCTGTAAAGGCGGGCCACTTGCAGTCGGCCTTGTGATTCTGCATTGACATTGGCACGGAAGTCAGCGAGCAGATTACCGCTTGCTGCTACATATCCAGCTGTCCATGGCACTCCATTGCTGTCCTTCGGTGAAGCTCCAAGTCCGTGGACGATTGCATGCTGCGGATTCATGCCGCCCATGATTGCGCCGACCACTGGATCTTTCGCTGCTTTTTCCTGTTCGTAAACAGGTGCACCTTCCAATAATCTGGCAACCATTGTTGCCAGCATTTCAATATGTCCAAGTTCCTGCGTACCGGTATCCATCAACAAATCACGATACTTATCATTGCCTCTTGTTCCCCAGCTTTGGAATAAGTATTGCAGCGCTACAGTCATTTCACCGAATTGGCCGCCGATCAGTTCCTGTACCTGTTTTGCGAATACTGCATCCGGAGCATCCGGTTTAGCATGATACTGAAGTTCTTTTCTGTGGAAAAACATACACACACTCTCCTGTCAGTTTTTAGTTTTTATCTGAATCGATCTTGCTGTCACTTTTTCCAGTACTATCTTCTGGATGACCGCCGTCATAGTCTGAATCATTGCCGCCTGCATTATAGGAATCATCGTCGATTTCATCCATGCCTTCCTGGCGCCTTGCATATTCTTCACCACTTTTTATACGGCCATCGCTGTCTTGTTTACTGTCTTGTGGGTGTCCGCCATCGTAATCGGAGGAGTTTCCTCCTTCATTGAAATCATTCTTGCCCGGTGAATTGTTCTCTTCATTTTGTTCCATTCTTTCGGGATCGAGATTGCGCTCATTCTGTTTACCAGTCATCACGGCCTCCTCCTTCAAAAATTTTACATACACACTTTTAATACCCTGACATATTCAAATAAAACATAAACGCCCAATATTAAATTACGATTATTCGGAAAAATCAACTGTCCCTCTATCTTTATTTGCATGTTTCAACCTGCACTGCTTTGACCGGTGTTTCAGTATGGTGCTGAAGGGTAAATGAAGAAATAGAGAATTTAAATGCTGAGGAGGAAAAGATATGGCGAAAGTTTTAGCAGTTCTTTCAGGTGGATATACAGATGTAGAAAACAATTACGTTACAGGATGGTGGGCTGAGGAATTATTTGCTCCTGCCATCGAATTGGAGAAAGAAGGACATACAGTCGGATTGGCTACATTGCTTGGCGGCAAGCCGGTTGTAGACCCTATAAGCCTTTCAAAAGATTATGATCCTGAAGGCAAGTATAAAAAATTATATGACTCAGGGAAAGCTGATAAAACGACGCCGCTTGTTGACGTAAAAGCAAGCGATTATGATGCCATTTTCATCGTCGGGGGCCATGGTGCCATGTTTGACTTGGCACATAGCGAAGAGCTCCATGACATGATCAATATTGTTTATGAACTTGGCGGCATCGTTTCCGCGGTCTGCCACGGTCCCGCTCCGTTGGTTTATACAAAGACAAGAGACGGACGCAGCCTGTTGGAAGGCTTGGACGTGACGGGTTATCCCAACGATAAAGAACCCGAGGAAGTCAATGGCTTATTGCCTTTCAGCCTCGAAGACGAACTGAGCAAAATTGCAAATTATTCAAAAGCGGAAGACCAGGACCAGTATGTTGTCTGGGGCAATGATCGGATTTTGACAGGGCGAGACCCACATTCTTCTGAGCTTTTCGGCAGAGAGCTTGCAAAAGCGCTGACTCACCGTGAACTGGCGCAAGAGGAGAAGTATTTTGATTAACCAGCACCTGTCATGGGTATATATAGCATAAGCATAAAGAACGGGGAGGCAGAAATCATGAATGACAAAAACAATAATGAACCGCAAGAGCGCAAAGACTATATGAGAGACACCACTGATAATCTGGACCATGCCCCTGACAGAAAAGAAGGGCTGGAAGAACCGAAAGTAAAAGAGTTGAACAAAGTTAAAATCGGATTGATTATCTTCATGGTGATTGTGCTGATCATCTTGGCGATAGGCATCGGTTTCGATATGTTTGGCTTAATGGACTAAAACTCCATAACAGAAAGTTAGTAAAAAGCATAAAAGCTCTCCCAATGCAGATTGGGAGAGCTTTTATTATAGAAAATTGTTTTATAAACCTTGTGTCAACTGCACTTCTGCTTCCATTAATGCTGATCCGCGGTAAAACTTAAGTTTTAATGTATCGCCGACTTCCGATTCCGTGTAAAGATACTGACGAAGTTCAAGCATTGAATTGATTTGTTCTCCGTCTATTTCTACAATTACATCACTCTGTTGCAGGCCGGCTGTTTCAGCTCCTGAACCTTGAGCAACAGACTCTACTACTACCCCTTTTTGCAACTCAGCTGGTAAATTCAACTCGTTTTGGCGGATGGGTTCCGGTATAGTTTGGAGATCGAGAATGGATACGCCAAGCGCCGGTCTTTCAACTTCACCTTTGGTTTCCAAATCTTCGATGATTGGAATAGCCGAATTGATTGGAATTGCCAAACCCATTCCTTCAACTGCATCCTGAGCAATCTTCATGGAGTTGATCCCGATTAATTGACCTTGGCTGTTGATCAGGGCTCCTCCGCTGTTGCCGGGGTTGATGGCGGCGTCCGTCTGCAATACTTCGGCCTGCCAGTCTTTTGTTCCATCTTTGTTAATATCCACCGGAATTGAACGTTCAGTTCCTGAAATCACTCCTGTAGTTACCGATCCAGAAAATTGAAGGCCCAGTGGATTACCGATAGCGATGACCGGTTCTCCCGCTTTCAAGACCGAAGAATCCCCGAATTCAACGACATTTTCGATGTCAGCAGATGCTGTTTTTAATACCGCCAAGTCCGTCCAAACATCTGTGCCAAGAACTTCTGCATCAATTTCGGTTCCGTCAGACAATGTAACTTTTACTTGGTCAGCTCCTTCAACAACATGGTTGTTTGTGACGATGTAAGCGAAATCACCTGTTTTTTTATAGATGACGCCTGATCCGGCACCTGCCGGCTGAAGTTCACTGGCGTTATTCTGATTGAATGAAGTTTGCTGTCCACTTTGTAAGTTCGATACTCCGACAACTGACGCAGAAGTAGCGTCTACCACTTCCGTCACATCGGACGTTACGATGGAAGAAACATTTTCAACGCCGCCAATATTTTCAACTTGCTGCGTTGCACTGTCGATTCCCTGCTCCGTATCTGTAAATCCTGGCAATACGACACCTGCCAATACTGCGCCTGCCAATATCCCCGTAAATCCGGAAGTGAAATTCCCTCTATTGTTTCTTCTTCTTCTTGTTGGTTCCGTTGAATTATAGTATCCCAATTTGTATTCCTCCTGAGTTATGAGTAAATATCATATTTCGTGCTATGAACATGAGTAATGACTGGAGCAATTTCTTATTCCGGCATTACTTTTGCCGTTGAATAAAGAATAACAAGCAAATATGAATAAACTATGACCGGAGCATTAAATAATATGGAAACTTTAACTTTTTAAAAAAATAAAAAAACGCACAGGCAAAATTGCTTGTGCGTCATGTTTCTTCCGGGAGACGGATGATGAACTTCGTTCCCTTCTCCCGTTCACTTTCTACTCGTATTTCCCCGCCGTGCAGTTCCACCAATTGCTTAACGATCGACAATCCGAGGCCGAATTGCCCACTCCCTCTGGACGCATCGGATTTGAAAAAGCGGCGCCATATCAAATCAATTTCCTCCACATTAATGCCGCTTCCTGTATCCTCCACTTCGATGACCGTATAGCCCGGCTCTGAAAATGAAGATAAAAAGATTTCACCATTGTCGGTAAACTGAATGCTGTTTTTCACAATATTCGTCAGAACCTGAATGATGCGGTCCATATCCACGTAAACTTGCTGGCCTTCCGGTGCCGCAATTTTTATCGTATTGCCTTTTTCTGCAGCCAAAAACTCCATTTGCTCCTGAATAATCTCCAGCAGTTCTTGGGTCTCTACCGACTCTTTCAGTAAAGTCACTTGATTGGAACGAATTTTTTCATAATCCAGATTTTCATTGACCAGGCGCATCAGCCTTTTCGTTTCTTCACTGACAAGACGGATGCCTTTTTCCCGTTGCTCTTCTTCAATCATATCGCTCCGCAACCCTTCAATCACTCCGGCAATCGTGGTCAAAGGGGTCCGCATCTCATGGGAAACGTCCGCCATGAACTGGCGCCGCCGATTTTCGAGACGTTCGATTTCTTCATTGGAATGGGACAGTTTTGTTGTCATATAATTAAAATCCTTCGCAAGATCTCCGAATTCGTCATATCCGGACTCCGGCAGTTTCACATCGTAATTCCCTTCACTGACCATCGCTGTTGCTTTTCGCATACGCTGCAATCGGCTGACATGCTGCTTGGAAAGCAGATAGCTGAGCAGTAAAGCAATTGCCAGCGCCGCCAACATCGCGGTCAGCAAAGTCCGGTTCAATTCAAAGATCATCTCGCTTGTCCCGCTCACCGGCGCCGCCAACAGTACTCCACCTTCAAGCTGATTGTCCACGACATATGGCAACGCTACAAAGGTGACTGTATTTTCAAAGCGCTGCACATCCCGATTGACGACAAGAGTCTCACCGCGTTCAATCGTGTTCCATTCCTCCGCCCTCAGATCGACTGGCGGAAAGGCTTCCGATATCGGATAAAGAATACGGCTTTGCTGGTCAAAGACGATGAAATTGATGTTTTGTGCCTCCAAAATCGAAACATATTGTTCGAGGTTAGCAGCAGGTCGCGGCTCTTCCAGAACTGATAAGATCTGCTCTCCATAATTTTCGAGTTCCTCTGCTTTGTCCTGATAAGCAAAATCTTCGACGAAACGAACGAACAAGAGACTAAGGATCAAAAAAGAAATCAGCAGGATGCTGAGGTGGCTCGCCATCAATTGATAGAAATAGTTAATCCGCCTATTCTTCAAATTTATAGCCAACTCCCCAGACAGTGTGGAAGTACTGCTCCCCGCCGGTTATTTTTTTGCGAATCCTTTTGATATGCACATCAACGGTCCTTTCATCGCCGTAGAACTGATAGCCCCAAACTCTTTCCAGCAATTGTTCACGGCTGAAAACCTGTTTCGGATGCTGCAATAGAAAAACAAGCAGATCAAATTCCTTCGGCGTAAGGCTTTCGACCACGGAACCATCCTTTTGTACTTCTCTCGTTGTCTTGTCTATCGTAAAATGTCTTGTCTCTATTTTATCTTCGACTTGTTCTTCTTTCTGGGAACGCCTGGTAACGGCTTTTATCCTGGCCATGAGGGTCAGCGGACTAAAAGGCTTTGTAACGTAGTCATCTGCACCCATCTCAAAACCGATTACTTGATCTGATTCGCTGTCCTTGGCGGTCAGCATGATGATGGGGACCTGGTCACCCTGCTCCCGAATTTTCCTGCATAACGCTATGCCATCCATTCCAGGCAGCATCCAGTCCAAAACCAGCAGATCATAGTCTGTTTGTTGATATTTGTTGAAGCCTTCGATTCCATCAGAGGCAAAATCTCCGGTAATCCCTTCTTTGGAGAAGAATAATTCCAGCATTGAACTGACACTCGGATTATCTTCGACAACTAAAATATGCATCTGAAACCTCCTCTTTCTCCTAACAATAAAACATTCTGATTTCCATGTCATTCGTTTAAAAGCCACTCAGAATCGAGTGGCCCGGTTATTAGGCTTTCTCCGCCTTCTGCTTATACTTATTGAAGATATCACCGATCATATCATAATCGATGGCCAGATTATTTTCATATGCATACTTTATGCCGTAGCCAAGCGCCACAGTCATTGCCGTCGCTACTGTCCCTCCGATGATCGATCCTGCTCCGGGAATGAACTTCAGCGCCTGTCTGTAGATTGTGTGGCCGACTGTACGCGTGGCCGTAATAACGATCATATCTTTCGCCGCTTTCTTGGATAACGGTTTATCGTACAGTTTTGAAAGTTTGATAATGAGACCTACTTGGAGCGATGTCAACGGTACTACGTCCGACCCCGGAATCGGCGATGCACCGATAATTCCGGCGGAGACCCCGGCACCGACAATCCACCGCGTAGCTGCGGCAGATTTTTCTTTTATGCTTTTGGCAAAAAGCAGGTCTTTACCTTTTTTTTCGAGGATCACAAGAATTTCCCTTTTCAGATTTTCCAGGTTTTCACCTGTTTTCGAGGAAATAGGAATCACCTTATATTTATGATTCGTGTGGTTTTTGATAAATTGGATTAAAGATGGGATATTTTCTGCTGCATCGATTTTATTCAACACAATGAGAATATCTTTATTGTTTTTTTCGATAGCTGTAAACTTTTCTTTTTCGCTATCGGAAAAGACTGTCCCGGCAGCATTCAGGAAAAATAACACAACGTCTGATTTCTGAACGAATTCCAGCGTCTTTTTTGGATTTTCATCATTCGGATCATTCAACCCCGGCGTGTCCATGAACTTGATCCTTTCAAGACCATGCATATTATAAGGATCGACACTGACCGTTTCACCCGGCATGGGATTTGTACTGGCAATGTCTTCCCCGATGAGTTTATTGACAGTCGATGATTTGCCGGCATTGACTTCACCGATAAGCGAAATCAGCAAATCCTGCTCCAGCGAGTCATTGACTTTTTTCATTTCATCTTCGAACATCTTATCCATCGTTTGCATCACTTCATCTTCAAACTTTTTCACCAAGACCAGTCGCCCCCTTAAAGATATCTGCTTCCATTATAATCGTTTCATCACTTTCAAACTATTCTAACGCTATGAATAAAATGAGGCATTCAGGGAATAACAATAAAGAGTAATAGAAAAGGAGTGTTCATATGCAGAATTTAAAAGCTTTATTTCTTAATACTTCGTTGAAAAGCACTTCAGACCCTTCCCATACAGAAGGGTTTATGGAAGACGTGAAAGTCCATTTTAATCAGCTTGGCGTAGAGTCAGAGATTGTCAGACTTGCGGATTATAACATCGCTTATGGTGTACAGGCTGACATGGGAGACGGAGATGAATGGCCGAAAGTGCTTGAGAAAGTGATGGCCGCAGATATCCTGATCATTGGCACGCCCATCTGGCTTGGCGAAAAAAGTTCCTTATGCACACAGGCTATCGAAAGACTTTACGGCAGCAGCAGCGAAACGAACGATAAGGGCCAGTCGGTATTTTACAATAAAGTCGGCGGCGCCATTGTCACCGGCAATGAAGATGGGGCCAAACATTCCGCTGCCTCTATTCTTTATGGCTTATCGCATATCGGCTTGACAATTCCACCAAACGTCGATGCCTATTGGGTTGGCGAAGCAGGTCCGGGGGACTCTTATATGGATGCAGGCAGAGATAATGATTTCACAAAGTCAGCGATCGAACGTCTGGCATATAACACTTACCATTTTGCCGGTATGCTCAAAAACAATCCGATCCCCGCAGAAGGCAATACATTGGAATAGAAAAAAGCCCGGAACTCTTAGGTTCCGGGCTTTTTTTCAACTCCATATTCTTTTTACAGATGCTTTTTCGCCTTCAAGGGATAAAACATAGACATCCGGATTAGACAATGCCTGCCATTCTTCAAAGCCGTAAGCTTCTTCAAATTTTTTCAATAGCAGCCCCATCATATTGCCGTGGGTTACCAATACGGCATTGTCGGGCGCTTCGGCCAATACTTCCGCGCCTCTTTCAGCCGCTTCCCTCGCAGATTCCCCGCCTTCGAACTTTAAGTCAACGTCGGCAAAAGACTGCTGCAGTTTTTCCATCCAATCAGGCAGTTCTTCCGTACTTAACACACGTTCAGCAAGCCGATCGTCGATTTGGATCGCCAGTCCACGTGATGCCGCCAAAGGTTCTATGGTTTGAATGGCACGTGTGAAGGGACTGCTGATGACGTGGCTGATTTCGATTTCTTTGAAAAAACCAATCAATGTTTCGGCCTGTTCGTTGCCTTCCACCGTCAATTCAGCAGCAGGTGCTTGTCCCGCAGCTTTGCAATGCCTGATTAAATAGAGAGTTTTCTTCATTGGTTCATCTCCTAGTTTTTCCTTTTGAGAAGCGATTGGAAATATAAACTGCAGCAGGAGCTTGCTCGAGGCGTTCTCCGAAGCA
>CAZGMW010000018.1:0-12289 GCA_964526895.1 uncultured Planococcus sp.
AGAAGTTCTTGTTAAAGAAGCAACGAAGCGATGCAGAGGCAAGTATGACCAGTCTCCAATTCTAGAAAAGGTAACTTTCTGAACCTAGCGAGGCACTGAATATTTATCAGCGATTTTTAAGAGTTTATCAGCGATTTTTCACCGTTTATCAGCGATTATTCTTAATTTATCAGCGATTCTGGTTTTTATCGTCGATTTTTTAAGGTTTATCGTCGATTTTTTAAGGTTTATCGTCGATTTTTAAGAGTTTATCGTCGATTCTCGAAGATATATCGTCGATTTTCCATCGTTTATCACCGATTCCAAGAAATAAGCCACATCCAATATTTTTTTATTCTATATGAAAACGTTTACAAAATAGGAGGAGAATTTATCATGGCAAAAACAGTTATCATTGAAGGCGCAAGAACAGCATTCGGAAAATTCGGGGGCGGCCTGAGCTCATTGACGGCCAGCGACCTCGGTGCTGCAGCAATCAAAGAAGCGATGAACCGTGCAAAAATTCAGCCGGAAGATGTTCAGGAAGTGATCATGGGCAACGTGCTGCAGGCTGGCCAGGGCCAGATTCCTTCCAGACAAGCCGCTTATAAAGCCGGCATTCCATATAACATTAAATCTGAAACAATCAATAAAGTATGTGCATCGGGTCTTCGTGCAGTGACAATGGCGGACCAGATTATCCGCCTTGGCGATGAAGAAGTTATCGTTGCCGGTGGTATGGAATCCATGTCCAATGCGCCGTATTACATGCCGAAAGCGCGCTGGGGCCTCCGCATGGGCGATGCGCAAATGATCGATGGAATGGTTCATGATGGTCTTTCATGTTCATTCCATCCGGATAAAGTACACATGGGCACATACGGAAACTCTACGGCAGAAGAGCATGGCCTTACACGTGAACAGCAAGATGACTGGTCTGTCCGTTCGCATGAACGCGCCATCAAAGCGAAAGACATTTTTGCTGAAGAAATCACGCCGATTGAAGTGAAACAGCGTAAAGGCGATCCGATCAAAGTGGAAGTGGACGAAGCGCCGCGCGAAGGCACAACTGCAGACTCACTTGCGAAACTGAAACCGGCATTCGGCAAAGACGGCACGATTACGGCCGGGAATGCGCCTGGAATCAATGACGGAGCGGCTGCACTTATCCTGATGAGCGAAGAACGCGCGCAAAAAGATGGGAAAACGCCATTAGCTTATGTACTTTCTCACACAGAAGTAGCGGTTGAACCACATCGTTTCCCGGAAACACCGGGTCTTGTGATTAACGAGTTATTGAAGAAAACAGGCAAATCATTGGATGACATCGATTTATTCGAAATCAATGAAGCATTTGCTGCAGTTGCGTTAGCAAGTTCGAAAATTGCTGGATTGGACGCTGAAAAAGTGAACGTCAACGGCGGGTCTGTAGCACTTGGACACCCGATCGGCGCGAGTGGAACACGCATCATCCTTACACTTGCGTATGAGTTGAAACGCCGTGGCGGCGGAATCGGCATTGCGGCAATCTGCTCAGGCGGCGGACAAGGCGATGCAATCATGATTGAAGTTCCTAAGGAGGCAAAATAAGAATGGCAATTCAAAACGTAATGGTGATTGGAGCCGGCCAAATGGGTTCCGGCATCGCGCAAGTCTGCGCACAAGCAGGATTTAATGTGAAATTGAATGATATGAAGAAGGAAGCATACGATCGCGGAATCGCGAATATCACAAAAAACCTTTCCCGCAACGTGGAAAAAGGCCGTATGACGGAAGATGAAAAGTCGGAAACTCTTGGACGCATCACATCTTCCCTTGATTTGAAAGACGCGCACGATGTCGACATCGTCATCGAAGCAGCTGTCGAAAACATGGAAATCAAGCACAGCATCTTTAAAACACTTGATGAAGTGGCGCCGAAGCACGCGATTCTGGCGACAAACACATCATCACTTCCGATAACGGAAATTGCAGCAGTGACAAACCGTCCGGAGCAGGTAATCGGCATGCATTTCATGAATCCGGTGCCGGTCATGAAACTGGTTGAAATCATCCGCGGGCTCGCAACAACTGATGAAGTTTATAAAACGATTGAAGAAATGACATTGAAATTATCGAAAACACCAGTGGAATGCAATGACTTTCCTGGTTTCGTTTCCAATAGAATCCTTATGCCGATGATCAATGAAGCCGTGTTCACGCTGCAAGAAGGCGTCGCGACGAAAGAAGCCATCGACAGCATCATGAAAATGGGCATGAACCATCCGATGGGGCCGCTTGAGCTGGCTGACTTTATCGGGCTCGACACTTGCCTTTACATCATGGAAGTGCTGCATGAAGGCTTTGGCGACAGCAAATACCGCCCAAGCCCATTATTGCGCCAGTATGTGAAAGCCGGTTGGCTCGGCAAGAAAACAGGACGCGGATTCTACGAATACAATTAATCAAGGAGGAACCCGCAATGGATTTACATTTTACAGATGAACAAATTATGATGCGCAATATGGTGCGCGATTTTGCGAAAGAAGAAATCACCCCTTTTATCGAAAAAATGGAAGCAGGCGAATTTCCGCGTGAAATCCTAAACAAAATGGCTGGTCTTGGTTTGATGGGTATTACAGCTCCTGAAAAATACGGTGGATCGGAAATGGATTTCACTTCCTATATCACAGCTATCCATGAATTATCAAAAGCAAGCGGCGTCATCGGCGTTATTCTTTCGGTCCATACTTCGGTCGGAACAAATCCGATTTTGAATTTCGGAACGGAAGAGCAGATTGCAAAGTACGTGCCAAAACTTGCGAGCGGCGAATATCTCGGGGCTTTTTGCCTGACAGAGCCGTCTGCCGGTTCTGATGCAGGAAGCTTGAAAACTAGAGCAGTTCTCGATGGCGACGATTACGTATTGAACGGGTCGAAAGTATACATCACCAATGGCGGCGAAGCGGATACTTATATTGTCTTTGCTTCTACAAAGCCTGAAGCCGGATCGCGCGGCATCTCGGCTTTCATCGTTGAAAAAGATTTCCCGGGTCTCGTTATCGGGAAGGATGAAAGAAAAATGGGCATGCACGGTTCACGGACTGTCCAGCTGACTTTCGAAAATATGAGAGTGCCGGCTGACAATCTCCTGGGCCAGGAAAACAAAGGCTTCAGTATCGCAATGGCCAACTTGAACGTCGGCCGCATCGGTATCGCGGCACAAGCGCTCGGTATCGCAGAAGCGGCATACGAGTATGCGGTTGCCTATGCTAAAGAGCGTGAGCAATTCGGCAAACCAATTGCGCAGCAGCAAGGCATCGGCTTTAAGCTTGCTGATATGGCAACGCAGGTCGAAGCGGCGAAACTGCTGGTTTATAACGCAGCCAGCCTTTATTCCGACGGCAAGGATTGCAATAAAGAAGCGTCGATGGCGAAGTTATTTGCATCGAAAGCTGCCATGGATGTCGCCATCGAAGCGATCCAGGTTTACGGCGGTTACGGCTATACAAAAGATTATCCGGTTGAGCGTTTGTTCCGCGACGCAAAAGTGACGGAAATCTATGAAGGTACAAGTGAAATTCAACGAATCGTTATCAGCAAGCAATTATTAAAATAGCAGGGGGAAAATAAAAATGAATTTTAAATTAAGTGAAGAACATGAAATGATCCGTAAAATGGTACGCGATTTCGCAAACAAAGAAGTGGCACCTACAGCAGAAGAGCGCGATGAAGAAGAGCGTTTCGACCGCGAAATTTTCGATAAGATGGCTGGACTTGGCTTGACTGGGATTCCTTGGCCGGAAGAATACGGCGGAATTGGATCCGATTATTTGGCGTACTGTATCGCAGTCGAAGAATTGTCACGCGTTTGTGCTTCTACAGGCGTAACGCTTTCGGCGCATACATCACTTGCCGGCTGGCCGGTATACACGTTCGGAACGGAAGAGCAGAAACAAAAATATCTTCGTCCGATGGCAGAAGGAACGAAAATCGGAGCTTACGGCTTAACTGAACCAGCTTCCGGTTCTGATGCAGGCGGCATGAAAACAACTGCCAAAGAAGATGGCGACCATTACATCCTTAATGGCTCAAAAATCTTTATCACAAACGGCGGCATCGCAGACATCTATATCGTCTTTGCCGTAACTGACCCGGCTTCAAAACAAAAAGGGACGACTGCTTTTATCGTAGAAAGCGATTTCGAAGGATTCTCTGTCGGCAAGAAAGAGAAGAAACTAGGCATCCGTTCAAGCCCAACAACTGAAATCATTTTTGACAATTGCCGCGTGCCAAAAGAAAATATGCTCGGCGAACTTGGCCAGGGCTTTAAAATCGCTATGCAGACGCTTGACGGCGGACGCAACGGAATCGCTGCACAGGCAGTCGGAATCGCACAAGGCGCAATGGACGCTGCAATCGATTATGCGAAAGAACGCGAGCAATTCGGTAAGCCGATTGCTGCAAACCAGGGGATTTCATTCAAACTGGCAGATATGGCGACATCGATCGAAGCTTCACGCCTTTTGACTTACCAGGCTGCTTGGCTTGAGTCGAACAAATACTCTTACAGCAAGGAATCGGCTATGGCTAAATTGATGGCCGGCGACACAGCGATGAAAGTTACGGTTGAAGCCGTGCAAGTATTCGGTGGCTATGGCTATACAAAAGATTATCCGGTTGAACGCTACATGCGCGATGCGAAAATTACGCAAATCTATGAAGGCACACAGGAAATCCAGCGTTTGGTCATTTCCCGTATGGTCACAAAATAATCGGAGGCAAGCCTATGAATGAAAAGCGTGCAATACAGTCTTCCGTGAAAGATGAAAGCCTGATCGAAAAGCGCAGAGCGCAAATGATCCGCGGCGCTGTCACGCTTTTTAAAGAAAAAGGCTTTCACCGCACGACGACAAGAGAAATCGCCAAAGCAGCGGGATTCAGCATCGGCACTCTATATGAGTACATCCGCACAAAAGAAGATGTCCTCTATCTGGTCTGTGACTCGATTTATGATGAGGTTCATTCGCGTCTCGCGACGATCGATATGGAAAATGGCTCATGGGAAGTGCTGATGACGGCACTCCAACATTATTATGGTTTGATCGACGAGATGCAGGATGAATTCGTCGTCATGTACCAGGAGTCGAAATCATTGCCGAAAGATGCTTTGCAGTATGTGCTGGAAAAGGAAACGGAAATGGTTTCCCTTTTCGAGCGTCTGCTTTCAGAGTGCGTCGAACGGGGCCAGGTGGATCTGACGCCAAAGGAAATCGTGTTGGCGTCGCATCATTTATTCGTTCAGGGACAGATGTGGGCATTCCGCCGCTGGGCATTTCGCGATTTTACCATTGAAGAATTTATCACGATGCAAACAAAGTTCCTTCTGCAGGGGATGGCAGGAGAAAAAATCTCGATATCAGGAGGCTACTCATAAATGGCTACAATTCAGGAATCAAAAACGTACCAGCCGAAGAACCATGTCCGTTTTGTAACAGCTTCAGCGTTGTTTGACGGACATGACGCTTCGATCAATATTATGCGCCGTATCCTTCAATCGACCGGAGTGGAAGTGATTCACCTTGGCCATAACCGTTCGGTTGAAGAAGTCGTCAATGCTGCAATACAGGAAGATGTGCAGGGAATTGCGATTTCCTCTTACCAGGGCGGCCACGTCGAATATTTCAAGTACATGCACGATCTATTGCAGGAAAAAGGCGCTCCGCATATCCGCATTTACGGCGGAGGCGGAGGGGTAATTCTGCCGCGTGAAATCAAGGAATTGCATGATTACGGCATTGCCCGCATCTTCTCTCCGGAGGATGGCCGCAAAAAAGGTCTGCAGGGAATGATTACAGAAATCGTGGAAGAATGTGATTTCTCAACGGTCAAAGAGGATCTGTCAGTGGAAAATCTGTCACCGGAACATCCTGTGACAGTTGCCAACTTGATCACTGCTGCAGAAGAAGCACATACACGCGGCGGCGACACTGCCGAATTGATGGAAACCGTCAGAAGAGAGTCAAAAAATACGCCGGTACTTGGTATCACAGGAACAGGTGGAGCAGGGAAAAGCTCACTAACAGATGAATTGATCCGCCGTTTCCTGACTGAACTGCCTGGCAAAAATATTGCGATTTTGTCGATCGACCCGACCAAACAAAAAACGGGTGGAGCACTTTTGGGCGACCGGATCCGCATGAACGCCATTTTCAACAAACGCGTTTTCATGAGAAGCCTTGCAACTCGTGGCTCCCGTACCGAACTGTCCGCAGCTCTTGGTGATGTGACCGATGTAGTTAAAGCTGCCGGTTTCGACCTGATTGTTGTGGAAACAAGCGGAATCGGGCAGGGCGATGCCGAAATCGCCAACTTCTCTGACGTTTCGATGTACGTCATGACGAGTGAATTTGGTGCACCTTCTCAGTTGGAAAAAATTGACATGATTGATTATGCAGATTTGATTGTCATCAATAAATTTGAGCGTAAAGGTTCTGAAGATGCATTGCGTCAGGTTCAAAAGCAGTTCCAGCGCAGTCATATGCGTTTTGACGAAGACCTGGACAAAATGCCGGTTTATGGCACGATTGCCAGCCAATTCAACGATAAAGGGACAAATTCCCTGTTCGCGGCTTTGGTCGCAACTGTCAACGAAAAATGTGGCACTGACTGGGAAACGGATTATGAACAATTCGCCAAAACCCAAAAAGAAAATCTCATCATCCCGAATGACCGCCGTTACTACTTACGCGAATTGGCGGATACCGTGCGCGGCTATCACGCCAAGTCGAAAGAACAGGCAGGATTTGCCCGCCGTCTCTTCCAATTGGAAGGCGCCATCGACGAAGTGAAGAAAAAATCACCGGACGATGCATTGGTCAAATCGCTCGAGTCTCTTGCTGATGGCATCCGTGATGAACTGACTACTGAATCAAAACGCATTCTTGAAAACTGGTCAGCGCTGAAAGAAGCTTATACAGGCGATGAATTCGTAACGACTGTCCGCGATAAGGAAATCCGTACGATTTTGCGTACCGAAAGCTTGTCAGGCCTGAAAATTCCGAGAGTCGTATTGCCGAAATTTGTAGATTACGGTGAGATTTTAAGCTGGGTTTACGCTGAAAATGTACCGGGTTCATTCCCATACACAGCTGGCGTATTCCCGTTCAAACGCGCCGGAGAAGATCCAAAGCGCCAATTCGCAGGCGAAGGAACGCCGGAACGCACGAACCGCCGCTTCCATTACCTGTCGAAAGACGACGATGCAAAACGTCTGTCTACGGCATTCGATTCCGTAACACTTTACGGGGAAGATCCGGATCACCGTCCTGATATTTACGGGAAAGTCGGCGAGTCGGGTGTATCCATCTGTACGCTTGACGATATGAAAAAATTATATGACGGCTTTGATTTATGTGCCCCGTCTACTTCCGTTTCCATGACGATCAACGGCCCGGCACCGATCATCCTTGCGATGTTCATGAATACGGCGATCGATCAGCAAGTCAAGAAACGTGAAGAAGAGCTTGGCCGCACTTTGACAGTCGAAGAATTCACGGAAGTCCGTGAAGGCACGCTGCAAGTCGTCCGCGGAACGGTTCAGGCAGATATCCTGAAAGAAGACCAAGGACAGAACACGTGTATCTTCTCGACAGAATTCGCATTGCGTATGATGGGCGATATCCAGCAATACTTCATCGACCATAAAGTGCGCAACTATTACTCTGTATCCATTTCGGGCTATCATATTGCCGAAGCTGGCGCGAATCCGATTTCGCAGCTCGCTTTCACTTTGTCGAACGGCTTCACTTACGTGGAATATTATTTGAGCCGCGGCATGAACATCGATGACTTTGCACCGAACCTGTCGTTCTTCTTCTCGAACGGATTGGATCCGGAGTATACGGTAATCGGACGTGTGGCAAGACGCATCTGGGCCATCGTAATGCGTGATAAATACGGCGCAAACGAACGCAGCCAGAAACTGAAATACCATGTTCAGACATCCGGTCGCAGCCTGCATGCACAGGAAATCGATTTCAACGATATCCGAACGACGCTTCAGGCATTGATGGCGCTGCAGGATAACTGCAACTCGCTCCATACAAATGCTTACGATGAAGCCATCACAACTCCGACTGAGGAATCTGTGCGCCGCGCAATGGCGATCCAGATGATCATCACGAAAGAGCACGGCTTGTCGAAAAATGAAAATCCGCTGCAAGGTGCTTTCATTGTCGAAGAAATGACACAGCTGGTAGAAGAAGCAGTCATGCAGGAATTTGACCGCATCAACGACCGCGGTGGCGTGCTTGGCGCAATGGAAACGCAATATCAGCGCGGCAAGATCCAGGAAGAATCCATGCATTATGAAATGAAAAAACATACAGGCGAATTGCCGATCATCGGAGTCAATACGTATTTGAATCCGAATCCGCAATCGGATGATGACATCAACGCGATGGAAATTGCCCGCGCCACAAAAGAAGAAAAAGAAGCACAAATCGATAAATTGCGTGCCTTCCAGGAGCGCAATGATTCGGACGAAGCGCTTGAACGCTTGAAACAGGCCGCAAAAACTGGCGGCAACATCTTTGAAGAATTGATGGAAACTGTCAAAGTGGCAAGTCTTGGTCAGATCACAACAGCATTATATGAAGTCGGCGGCCAATATCGCCGGAATATGTAAGGTTTTAATGTGGAACCCGTTTGCATTATGTGCAAGCGGGTTTTTCATGGTTGAAATTGATTGGTCTTGAAAGTTGTGGGCGATTAAATTTAAATGTGGGTGATCTGAAAAGTTTGTGGGCGTTTAAAAATTTTTGTGGGCGATTAAAAAAAGTTGCGGGCGTTCGGCGGTCCAATTCGTTTTCCATATCCTTTACTGCATTCAATGCTATTCGATATATTCAAGGAACTCAGTTATAATAGAGGAAATTGCGCGTGGACCAAAAAGGATGATTAACTATGCCGAAGTATGTAAATTACCTGATTATCATTGTCTTAATAATATTGATCGTAGTCTTGTACAATAGAGCACTTGGCTCCATTCCGTTTATCATCCTTTCACTGTACTTGTTTTATTATGGGTGGAAGGAATTGGGGGAAAGAAAAAACAAGTCACGGTAGCGGAGTGCACATAGTTTGTATATAATGAATTAAGTTAAGAGAGAAGAAGGGACGTGGGCTAATTGAAATTACGTGAATTATCCAGAGAAGAACTAATCGAAGAGTCGTTCGTAGACTTAACATATGCATTATTGGCTGAAACCCATGAAACAAAAACATATCCTGAAATCGTCGAGGAAATCGAAAAATTGCTGGACCTTTCAAAAGAAGATATGAAAGCGCGCCTGGTGCAATTTTATACGGACATGAACATTGATGGCCGTTTCCTGATCCTGGGCGAAAACCGTTGGGGCCTTCGTGAGTGGTACCCGGTTGAACAGATCGAAGAAGAATCGGCACCGACTGTAAAAGCCCGCAAGAAGAAAGCGAAAGTTGCGGACGATGAAGAATTCGAAGACATGGACCTTGAAATGGAAGATGAATTAGACTTCGATGATTTCGACGAAGATGAAGATGATGAAGACGTTACGCCTAAACTTGGCGACGAAGTGGGAGTCATCGACTTTGATGCGGAAGCAGACGAAGATGAGGACGAAGATGATGTTGACGTCCTGGTCGAAGACATCGATGGCAATATCATTGATGAAGACGACGATGAAGATGAAGAAGAAGACGAAGAGTTGAAGTAATCAGAACATTTTTTTTACCTTGACTTTAATCGCAGGACTGGATAAGATTTTACTGGGCTCCTTAAAAACAGGAGAAATGATTCGTACAGTTTATGCGCTCCCTCTGCACGCAGCAGGAGGGGCGCTTTTTATTTTTTCCCAGGCAATAGTTTAATAAAGAAAATACTTTAACAAGTCGCTTCGGCGCTTTGGACAAAGCTCCCGCAATAAGCCGAGAAGAGCACTCGTCTTATTGCTTCGCTCAGTCCATAGGCGCGCCGGCGCTAGAGAAATTTCCAGAGATATGGAGCAAAACAGCGAAGACGCCCAGGGGAGCAGGCGAATGCCGACGAAGTGCAAGATCCACTCGGGCGAAGTGTAACGAGTCCGAGTTAGCTCAGCGCAAGCCCCCAGGCAAGCGCAGCTGTTTTGCGGAATATCTCGTTTGTAAACATGTTATTTCTACAAATTTATAATCACCACCCACAAAGCACGTCTTCAAAAATCGAGGAGGAAACAAGCATGACAAAGTATATTTTCGTAACCGGCGGGGTAGTATCATCGCTCGGAAAAGGGATCACCGCCGCTTCACTTGGGCGTTTATTGAAAAATAGAGGATTGAACGTCACAATCCAGAAATTCGATCCTTACATCAATATTGACCCGGGCACGATGAGCCCTTACCAGCACGGAGAAGTTTTCGTAACGGATGACGGCGCTGAAACGGATTTGGATCTGGGCCATTACGAACGTTTCATCGACATCAACTTGAACAAATATTCGAATGTGACGACGGGGAAAGTCTATTCGACTGTTATTCAAAAAGAGCGTCGCGGCGATTATTTGGGTGGAACGGTTCAAGTAATTCCGCACATCACCAACGAAATCAAAGATCGTCTTTTGCGTGCAGCGAAAACGGCAAAAGCAGACGTTGTCATCACGGAAATCGGCGGAACAGTAGGGGATATCGAGTCCTTGCCATTCCTTGAAGCGATTCGCCAGATGAAATCCGACCTGGGCCGCGAAGAAGTCATGTACATTCACTGTACGTTGATTCCTTATCTTGGTGCAGCAAAGGAAATGAAAACAAAACCGACTCAGCACAGCGTTAAAGAATTACGCAGCTTGGGTATCCAGCCAAACCTGATTGTTGTCCGTACAGAACATCCGGTGCCGCAGGATATGAAAGACAAAATTGCGTTATTCTGTGATATTAAAGCGGAAGAAGTCATTGAATCCCGTGACGTTGATGTGATTTATGAAATGCCGCTTCGCTTGCAGGAGCAGCACATGGACCAGATCGTTCTGGATCACTTCGGCATCGAAGCGCCAGAAGCGGACATGACGGAATGGACAGAGCTTGTGGAAAAAGTGAAATCGTTGAAGAACACGGTCCGCATCGGACTTGTCGGAAAATATGTCGAGTTGCAGGATGCTTACATTTCAGTAGTGGAATCCTTGAAGCATGCCGGCTTCGCTTTTGATTCCGAAATCGAAGTGGATTGGATCAACGCAGAACACATCAATGCCGATAATGTTGAAGAGAAATTGAGCAATTGTGATGGAATCCTGGTTCCTGGAGGATTTGGGGATCGCGGCGTTGAAGGGAAAATTGTCGCAACGAAATATGCCCGTGAAAACAAAGTGCCATTCTTCGGTATTTGCTTAGGCATGCAGCTGGCATCCGTAGAATTCGCGCGCAGCATAATGGGAATGGAAGATGCGCATTCTTCCGAATTGAATCCGATGACTTCTTATCCGGTCATCGATTTATTGCCAGAGCAAAAAGATATCGAAGATCTTGGCGGGACGTTGCGTCTTGGACTGCAGCCTGCGAAATTGAAGGAAGGTTCGAAAGCTTATGAGGCTTATGGCGAATCACTAGTATACGAGCGTCATCGCCACCGTTACGAGTTCAATAACGAATTCCGTGAGCAATTCGAAGCAGCCGGCTTTATCTTCTCGGGGACAAGCCCGGATGGCCGCCTGGTTGAAATTATCGAAGTGGCGGACCATCCGTGGTTCGTGGCAAGCCAATTCCACCCGGAATTCATTTCGCGTCCAAATCGTCCGCAGCCGCTTTTCCGTGAATTTGTAAAAGCGTCAATTGAAAATAAATAAAATAGCAGAAAAGCCTTTCCCGCAGCTTCTGCCGGAAAGGCTTTTCCTTTTAAAATGTTTCTTCAGCCAGCATTTCATCCAGTATCAGTTTAATGCTATGGTAGACATAAAGAGCAGCCATGGTGTGGGGCACGAAAGTCCGGCTTCCGGATTCGCCAGGAAGTTTGCTTTGGTCAAGGCCAAGCGACAGAAAAACTTCGGGTAACTCGGAATTTTTGGATTCTGCACACAGCATGGCAAACGGAATGGCGGCATCTGATAATCTTCCGGCCAGTTCGTCCCCCTCATCTTTTTTTGCTAGAATGAAGACACGGTCTGCGCTTGTCAGATTGCTTTCAGGTGTCCATTCACTTGCCGATTGCAGCGGTGCCATACCTTCAAGGGCTGCGATCGCCACGGCTTTCATCTCGCCGAACGCCGCAAGGAAAATTGTGCCTTCTCCGATTGCAGCTTGGGCAAGCAGAAATGCGATA
>CAZGMW010000019.1:0-12174 GCA_964526895.1 uncultured Planococcus sp.
TGCCAAATACAATAACTAAGGAGGACCTATGGAAATTAGCATTAAACTTTTTATTGTTATTTTTAATATCAAATCTTCTTCTAGGAAGAGTCCCTTTAGATTCAAGTATCCCTATCAGCTCCAATCCTTATATGGATGATTTACTTTATTGGTTAAGGTGGTTCATTTCCTTCCTTCCGCTATTGTTTATAAATTTCTTATATAGTAAGTTTGCGAACTGGCAAAAAATCGCTTTGCTTTCTTCTCCCTTCGCATTTTTGTTATTTATTTTTATATTATTACAATTCCCCCAATAAAATGAGAAAAGCATTTCGCTTAAAGGTGGAGCACCCCAAAAGTTAGAGTTCAAATCTAACTTTTGGGGTGTTTTTATAATGCGTAGTTTACTTTTTTCCATAGGTCCTCCTTAGTTATTGTATTTGGCAGATAAGAAATGTATAAAATGGCCATTAAGGATATTCGGATGAATGTATAAATTCTCAATCCGATGTCGCTTGACACGGAGCCTCTGCGGGTAAAACTTTACGCAAAGGAATGCATGAGAAGGCTTTGCATAGCATACGAGCTTATTATACCCGCCACTCGATATAAAGCGTTGAATATGCGGTGTATTATGCATTTGATTAATTGCCAAACACTACAATCCTTAAATGCCAGTAACAGTTATCTTTTCTCACTTATTATCAGAATCGAAACTCTTACGCAAATATACTTAGAACTAAATATAATAGCTATATAATTCTGGGAATATAAGCGTTCGTAAAAGTACACTTTTACAAACACCCCAAAATCCTCTACAAACCCACAAAAAGAACGTTCGTAAATGTGCCAAAACACTTTACGAACGTTCGCCGCATACAATATACCTTTACGAACAGTTTTCCCCAAAGAAAAAAAGCCCCGAAGGACTTTTTTCTAGATTCCAGCTATGCTGTTTCGTCGCACAAGATGAGCCAAAAAGTTTGACTCATCTCTCGCCTGCGATTTTCTTATTAATACCAGCTGCCCACGATCGGGTAACTGAAATGCTGATCGTTCAAGGCTGTAATGATTCCGAGAACCGGTATGATGATGCTGACAAGTCCGAGGACAATCAGCATTGGAATGCCGATCAGCACGATGACTAGCAGACTTGAGATGAATAGCAGCGCCGCCATAACAATCTGGAAAAGCAAAGCCTGGATGGAAAGACGTTTTACATCTTTGTCTTCAGAAATCAGAAACACGATAAACGGCACAAGGAACGGAGCATAAAACGGACTGGCATGGACAAGGACTTTTAATCCTTTGGTTTCCATTGTTCATTACCTCCAGTAATGTTGTTTCTTATACTCCTTAATACGGTTGAACCGCCTCAAGGTTTCATCATTATCGGCTGATTCGCAAAATAACTTTGCCGAATTGCTTGGCTTCTTTCAAATAATCGAATGCTTGCTGGGCTTCTTCAAGTTCGAAGACTTTACCGACAATCGGGTGCGTCTTGAATTGATCAAGGTGATTGATCATATCGCGCAATTCGTCGCGGCTGCCCATGGTCGAACCAAATAATTGATACTGGCCATAGAAAAATTTTCGCAGATCGAAATCGATGACGTCGTCTGTTGTGGCACCAAAAATGACAATTCGGCCGCCTTTTTTCAGGACATCCAAAGTGCGGTTGAAAGTCGCTGCACCGACGCTGTCGATAGCCAGATCGACAGTCTCATTTTCCAGTTCCTTAACCCAGTCACTGTCAGTTGCGATGGCCAGGTCCGCACCAATTTCTTTGGCGTGGGCCAGCTTGTCTTCGCTTCTCGACGTGACGATTACGCGGGCTCCGCTGTTCTTCGCAAATTGAATCAGGAATGTGGCTACACCACTCCCCGCTCCCGGGATGAACACCGTATCGCCTTTCTTCACTTGCCCTTTTGTAAATAAAGCCCGGTAGCCGGTCAAAGCCGGCAGCGCAAGGCCTCCCGCTTCTTCCCACGTAAGATGATGAGGTTTTTTCTCAACCTGTTCTGCAGATAAAGCAATTTTTTCTGCAAATGTTCCGTGGTCCGGCATCCCCAGAATATCGAATTCCGGTGGAGGGGCATCACTGTTGGCAAACCAGCGAAGCGCCGGATTGATGATGACCTCATCGCCGACTTCAACGTTCAACACACCTTCTCCTACCGCTTCCACAACACCTGCTCCGTCAGAACCGATGATGAGTGGCTCCGGTTTATTGCCGTGGCGGTTCACCAGGTTCAAATCACGGCGATTGATGCCCGCCGCTTTTAATGTGACCAGTACCTCACCTTTTTTCGCTTCCGGTTCCGGCATGTCTGTTATTTTCAGCTCTCCTTGTTCAATCACAAATGCTTTCACGCTATTCCTCCTTGGTCAAAATTTTCGCTGAACATCTTCAATTGATCCATGCTGATGATATCTTGTGAAAATAAAGGGATGAAAATCAGCTGTTGTTTCGGAAAGGTTTCCCGGATCAATTCCATGTATTTTTTTTCGTGTTTCTTGCGTTCCATTATAAAGTCGCCATCCGCTTCTTCCGGCAGGACTTTATTGATGATCAGCGTTTTCACGTGCAAATGATATTGATGCAGCAATTCCAACGCTTTTTTCGTTTCGAGGATCGGTAGACGCTCAGGATTCAGCACGAAAATAAAACCGGTTTCCTCTTCATTCAATAAAATATCGCGCGCTTTTGAAAAACGTTCCTGGCGTTCGCGCAGGACATCGTATATCGGATCTTCTCGTGGTTCGCCGTCATTCAACAACGCAGAATAGTTTTCGTTTGTCTTGCGCCGCTTATCGAGCAGCCCTTCAATCCAGACACCCATCAATTCCGGCAATGTAAGAAGGCGGATGGTATGGCCGGTCGGTGCTGTATCAAAGACCAGTTTATCGAAGTTCTGGCGATCTTCCAAAATGATATGGATCAATTTATCAAATAAGGCTGCTTCATCTGCCCCTGGAGAAGCTTTCGCCGTATCAAGCTGACGATTCACTTCTTCCATCATGCTCGTGTGGACGGTCCCTTTGATGTTTTCTTTCACACCTTTGATGTATTTCTCCGTTTCAATCTCCGGATCAATTTCCAGTGCGTAGAGATTTTTAGCGATTTCTTTCGTCTTGCCGCCGATCTTCTGATTGAAGATATCGCCGACGTTATGCGCCGGATCTGTCGAGATCAGCAAAGTTTTAAAACCGCTGTCTGCGGATTTCGAGGCGATCGCGGCGGCCGAAGTCGATTTGCCGACGCCGCCTTTGCCTCCGACAAAAATGATGCTTTTCGATAAAACGTCCATTCGGATTCCTCTTTTCATTGAAATTAACAGCAGCGGATTCCGGAAAGCGGTGACTTTTCCATACCCATGCGCAGATGCCAGTCATGAAATTCTTCTATCATATAAGGATACAGCTCAAGCGTGTAGTAATAGGCGGGATTCGGAATCCCGAGCATTTCCGAATAGAGCATCAGCAGAAAAAGATCATCTTCTGCCCGCAGCTCCCGCGCTATTTCTGTTTTATGCGGATGTTCCAGCACCGCTTCATACCATTTAACCAGTTTTACCAAATTATCGTATATCGGCATAGTGACACCTCTTTTCATAAGATCTGGACACTAAAAATGCGAAAGGGATCACAATTAGTATGATCCCTTTTTCGCAAATATTCTATTTATTAGTCTTCCAGATTTGGAGGATTATTCTTACTGGATAGAACCTGTATAGCTGTAATGATGATCCAAATTGCAAAGACGAAAATGATGGCTCCGAACACAAACAGCAGCATATTCGGTGCTTCAGTGTACCATGCCCATTGCAGGAACACCTGCTGGAACATTGCCCAAAGCGTCATGAACATAAGGAAAATCATCGGTATAATCGTAATCATGTAATTGCGGCCAAGCTTTCTCAGCCATATGGAAATCAGTAATAAACTGATTCCTGCCAGAAGCTGATTCGCCGTCCCAAACAATGGCCATAGCAGGAATCCGCCGGAACCGAAACCGCTCGGCCCTTCCGGAATAAGCACAAGAGCTGCACTCGACACAACCGCGAGTGTTGTAGCTACATGCTTTTTCTCCAATGACGGAATGTTGTACTCGGAACCAAGTTCTGCGATGATATAGCGCATCAAACGGACAGATGTATCAAGTGTTGTTGCTGCAAAGGATACTACAATGACAGAAACAATCGTTGAAGCGATGGCTGCAGGAATCATCAAGCCGGTTGCCAATTGTGTTGCTCCCAGGATAAATGAACCTAAGCCGGAACCGCTTGAAGCAGCGAAACTGCTGTATGTTGCGAAAAATGCTTCGCGGTCAGGAAACAATGTGATAACGGCAATGATCGAAATCAATGCCAGAATCCCTTCACCGACAGCTCCAAGATACCCGACGAAACGCGCATCTGTTTCTTTATCAAGCTGCTTGGACGAAGTTCCGGAAGAAACGAGCCCGTGGAAACCGGAAATTGCACCACACGCAATCGTGATAAACAGCAATGGGAACCAGGAAATATCAGCATCCGGATTCGTCATTGGTGCTGTAATTTCAGGATTCGTGAACAGGAGACCGAGGTAAAGAATGCCAAGACCGACAATTAATTGATGCGAGTTGATGAAATCGCGCGGCTGAAGCAACTGCCATACCGGCAACGTCGAAGCGATGTAAACGTAAACCATCAATACGATGATCCAGATAAAGAACGCTGTCGAAATTGCGCCGAGTCCGAACAGTCCGGCTCCTTCTTCTCCGCCCATATAGCGGACAAGGTCAATTTGCAGGAATTCGTATTGACTTGAGAAAATTGCAGTAGCATACATGATTGCCAATGCGATCAAAGAAGGCACGAGCATTTTTGCGTTTCTCTTATAAACGGCAAAGCCGATCCAGACAGCCAGTGGAATTTGGATAAATACCGGAATGACACTTGCCGGGAAAGAGATGAACAAGTTTGCGATTACCCACGCAAACACTGCGTTTACCATGAGAACGAGTATCAAAATAATGAACAGGAATAAGATTTTCCCGCGTTGTCCGATTAATCGGTGGGCAAGTGTTCCGACCGATTGCCCTTTGTTGCGGACAGATATAACGAGTGTTCCAAAATCATGTACCCCCGCTGCAAAAACAGTTCCGAAAACTACCCATAATACAGCAGGCAGCCAGCCCCAATAGACGGCAATGGCTGGTCCAAGAATTGGAGCAGCTCCGGCAACAGATGTAAAATGATGTCCCCATAAGATAAATTTATTGGTTGGGACAAAATCGACACCGTCCTTAAATTTATGGGCGGGTGTCACGTAATTTGGATCCAAGCGGAAAATTTTCTCTGCGACAAATTTAGAATAAAAGCGGTAACCTAATGCAAAGATGAAAAGTCCAATGGCCGCGAGTGCGATAGCATTCAAATCCCTCAACTCCTTCTTCTTATTATATTAGGCAAGCGCTTTCACGCTTGCCCTTTAATCATAGGTCAATGAAACAATTTTGTAAATGTTCCGTCTATTTAATTTTGAGTTAATTATTTACACCTTTCTCATAAAGCTTCAGTTTTGTGTATACCGTTTCAAGAACCGGTACCGCAACTTCCAATTCTTTTGCTCTTTCCAGCAAATACCCCTGCAGATGATCTGCTTCGATCGGCTGGGATTTCTCGGCATCGCGCTGCATCGAAGATTTCATCCCTTCGCCGAGACTGTTGATTTTCTCCAGCAGCTTGCTGGAAATTCCCTGTTCAATAGGAGCACCGAATTTCTCCATCACTTCTTCCAGTTCTTTCAGCAACGACGCGATCGTCCGTCTGCCGGATTCCAGTTCGCGGATCGGTCCGATCGGTTCTTCAAACAAAGTCGTGATGCCCGACATCGTCGTGATGAACAAATATTTATGCCACATTTCCTGGTTGATGTTATCGCTCAGGATAAATTCAGCTTTGGTTCCCTCGAAAGCGTTTTTCAAGCTTTTGATCCGGGCACTTTGTTCACCGTTCCGCTCTCCGTAAACCAATTGATTCAATGGACTGGCCTGGACAATTGTCCCGTTTTCACCGAGTGTCGCTTCCACAAAGCACAGCCCGCCGATGACCGATTGTTCACCGAAAGCATCGACCAATTGATCGATATGAGAGATTCCGTTCAGCAGCGGCAGCACCATCGTTTCGTTTCCGACAAATGGCCGCACATCTTCTATAGCGCCGGACAGCTGATAGGATTTCGTCGATAGCAGCACGACATCATACGCTTCCGGTTCGCTGTTTTTGGTAATCAATTTTGGTGTGAGCTGGCAGTCGCCATTCACACTTTCTATCTTCAAACCGGTTGATTCGAGCTCTTTCTTTCGTCTGTCCCGCACAAGAAATGTAACGTCCTCTCCTTTTTCAAGAAGGCGGCCTCCAAAATAGCCGCCAATGGCGCCGGCACCGACAATGAGTATTTTCATTCTAACTACCTCCTTTAAAATCACCTGCACAAAACTCTCACCTTAAGTAATAGATGAAAGTTAATCCAGACGTTTTATGGTTTGAGCACCAGTTTCCCAATTGTCTTGCGGCTTTGCAACAGGCGATGAACATCAGCCGCCTCAGCAAGTGGATAGCTTCCTCCAATAGTCAGTTTTAACTCGCCGCTTGCCATGTAACCGAGCAACTCCTGCAAACTCTTTTGAAACAGCTCCGGCTTGCGCATGATCTGTGGCAGAAAAAAGCCGATGACCGATTGGTTTTTTCTCATCAACTGGCCTGGATGGAATTGCGCCTGTTCTCCGCTGGCAGCACCGAAGATGACGAGTCGGCCGAACGGCGCCAGGCATTTCAATGTTTTATTGAAGACTTCGCCGCCGACCATTTCAAGCGCCAAATCGACTCCTTTGTTATCGGTGATGCTTTTCACTTCGTCGACCCAATTCTCTTTTGTGTAATCGACGAGATGTGTCGCGCCAAGTGCTTTTGCATGTTCCAGCTTTTCCGCTGAACTGGCTGTGGCGATGATTTTTCCTGCACCGAATAATTTCGCGAGTTGAACGGCAATCGCTCCGACGCCGCCTGCTGCCGCATGAATCAGTACCGTTTCGCCTTTTTCAAGCCGGCCCATCGTCGTGAGTACATGATAGGCACTCAACCCCTGCAGCGGCAATGCCACTGCCTGTTCAAAATCTACTTCATCTGGAATTGGAATGAGTGTATTCGCGTCGATTGTCACAAATTCAGCATATGCGCCCGATTCGATCAATGCCGATACGCGCATACCGGCTTCGAACCTTTTGACTTTGCTCCCGGTTGCCGCAATTACGCCCGCTACTTCTGAACCCGGAATGTACGGCAATGGAGTCGGCACCACGTATTGTCCTTCACGGCGGGCCGTATCGGCGTAGTTGACCCCAATCGCCTTTACTTCAACCAGCACTTCGTTATCACCCGGTTCCGGACGTTCTTCTTCTATATATTGGAGAACCTCAGGTCCGCCGTATTGTTCGAATTTGATTACTTTCATCATGTTATCCCCCCTTAACTAATATACTGTTCCGCTTCCAGCACAGCTGCCGCTATGTTTCGTTTGGTTGCATTGCTTTGTTCCGCGTGCAGGCGGCTGAGTTCGTTGCTGACAAGCGCCATGCTGTCTTTCAAAGCACGGCCGCTTGAGATTCCCTGCATCATTTTGCGCGCAGACATTTCAACTTTCAGCAGCGCTTCGTCGAGCAACGCTTTCGTTAGTTCGACTTTCAGCTTCTCTTTTTCTTCCCCGTTTTTGGCAAGCGCCTTTTGGGTCCGCAGTACGGCGGATTCCGCCGCGTACAGCTGGATGCCGATGTCGGCCAGTTTCATCAATGTCTCCTGTTGTTCCGCCAGCTTTTCTCCAAAAGTCTCAAAAGCCATACCTGCAGCCAACAGGAAAACGCGGCGGATAGCATGAACGGCTTCTATTTCCCGGGAAATAACACCGATGGAACCGACTTTCGGGTTGTTCATTTCGGCAACTGCCTGCGCAATATACTCCCCTAACGGCAGAGTTCCTTTGCCGGCCTGTTTTAATAATCCACCAGGTATCAACAGGCGATTCACTTCGTTGGTGCCTTCAAAAATGCGGTTGATCCGCGAATCCCGGTACATTTGCTCGACTTTGTATTCTTTGATATAGCCGTAGCCGCCGTGCAACTGCAGCGCTTCATCCGCTACAAAATCGAGCGTTTCTGAACCGTGCACTTTGCAGACCGCACATTCAGTAGCATATTCCATCAGGCGTTTTGCAATCAGCGCATGGTCTTCACTGTCGTAAAGCCCGCCAAGTGCATCTTCCAAATAACCGGCGGTGCGGTATTGCAGGGATTCCGATTCGAAGATGCGGACTGCCATCAATGCCAATTTCTCCTGTGTTGCCGGGAACTCCGAAATCGCTTTGCCGAATTGTTTCCGCTCTTTCGTATAGGCGGCTGCCAGGTGCAGCCCGTATTTCGCGGCGCCCATGCAGGCGGAGCCCAAATTAAAACGGCCGAGATTCAGGACATTCAAAGCGATAACATGCCCCTTACCGACTGTGCCCAATAAGTTTTCAACTGGTACTTCACAGTTATCGAAGCTCACTGTGCGCGTAGACGAACCTTTGATGCCCATCTTTGCTTCTTCTGTCCCCAGAGATAGCCCTGGAAAATCTTTTTCTACGATAAAAGCGGTAAAAGCTGTGCCGTCGACTTTTGCATAAACAATGAATGTATCCGAAAACGCCGCATTGGTAATGAACATTTTGCTGCCGTTCAACAAATAATGAGTACCTGCTTCGTTCAACACTGCAGTTGTCCGCGCAGAAAGCGCATCAGACCCCGCTTCCGGTTCTGTCAGGCAATAAGCGCCGATGAATTCACCGGATGCCAGCTTCGGCAAATAATACTCTTTTTGCGCCGGTGTGCCGAAATACGTGATCGGCAAGGTCGCGATGCAGGTGTGATTTGAATGGGCGACGCCGTAGCCGCCAGCTGATCCAAGATTTTCACCGACAATGCCTTTGCTGATTTTATCAAGACCCAGTCCGCCGTATTTTTCCGGCACACTATGCGCTAACAACCCAAGCTCTCCCGCTTTTTGCATGAGCTCCCTTACCAGTTTAAAATCCTGCTGCTCGATCTTTTCGTTATTAGGACGGATTTCCTTTTCCAAAAACCGTTTGGCCGTTTTGCCGATCAGCAGATGTTCGTCACTTACATCTTCAGGCGTAAATACTGCTTCTGTATCTGAAGGCTGGTAAAGAAAACCTGCACCCGGATAGCTTAATGTTTCATTGATCATTCGCTACCGACTCCTTTACTAAATGTTTTTCAAGTACGCTGCGAAGATGTTCCGGAATTTTTTCGGATTTTTGTGCTTTGAAATCGTAATACACGCCGCTCGCTTCCCCTTTTGCGATCAACTCACCAGTTTCCGCATCTTCAATCCGGTGGACAATCGTAAAGCTCGACCGGCCGATTTTCTGCACTTCAGAAACCACTTTCAGTTTCTGGTTGTAATACCCCTGCCGGATGAAATCGCATTTTGCTGAAGCCATAATGACTTTCCAGTCTTCCAAATCCACGCCGAATCCCAGTTCAACAAAAAAATCGGTACGCGCTTCTTCCAGATAGATAAAATAACTGATGTTGCTGATATGCCCAAGTGCATCGGTTTCGCAAAAACGCACTTTTACATTTGTTTCGTAAGCCATTTCTCCACCTCATCCTTCGTTCCGTGTATTGATTCCATCCAAAACAATGCGGGTATATAGTTCTGCGAGTTCATCCGATGTCATTTCGCCGGCTGTATTAAACCACTGATAAGCCCAATTGGTCATGCCCAGAACCGCCAGTGCAGTCATGTCCGGGCGCAATTGCTTCTGGAATTCACCGTTTTCTGCCCCTTGCCGAATAACTTCTTCTATAGTAAGGCGGAATTGTTCGCGCCTCTTCTTTATTTCGTCTAAATTGTCATCTGTCAGGTGCCGCATTTCACGGAAAAACACTTTGCCGCTGTCTCCGTTTCTCGCGATATCGGAAATCAGCAAGTGAATGATTCCTTTCAGCTTCTCCTTTTGGCTTTCACCGCTGTCGATGATTTTCTGCTGGCGCTGCAGCAGGTCATCGATATACTCTTTATGAATATCCATCAGCAGCTGTTCTTTGCTGCTGTAATAATAGTAGAACGTGCCTTTTGTGACATTCAGCGCTTCCACTATATCCTGGATCGACGTTTCGCTGAAGCCTTTTTTCTCAAAAAAGATGATGCTTTGTTCTTTGATCCTGTCTTTCATTGTCTTACCTCACATTCTTTAAAGGACGTGCATGCCTCCATCGACGACGACGACATCTCCCGTAATATAATCGGATGCTTTAGAAGCCAGGAATAAAGCGGCTCCCTTCAAATCTTCATCGGTGCCAAAACGGTTCAACGGCGTCTGTTTCAAAAATTGCTCTTTGCCACGTTCGATCAGCACTTCTGACATTTTTGTCGGAAAGAATCCCGGCGCTATCGCGTTGACATTAATGTTATGCTGCCCCCATTTTGCCGCCAAATCTTTTGTAAACGTAATGACCGCGCCTTTACTTGTGTTATAGCCGATGGTATTCATCAACTCCGGATCGATCCCGCCGAGACCCGCGACAGAAGAAATATTGATGATTTTCCCGCTCTTTTGCTTGATCATCACCTGTCCTGCTGCCCGGCTCATCAGGAATGTACCGGTGACGTTGACGTTCATCACTTTCTGCCAGGCTTCGAGCGGCATTTCTTCCGCCAGCGCTCCCCACGTCGCCCCTGAATTATTCACCAGAATATCGACCGTACCGAATTCTTCTACGGTTTTTCGAATGACGTTTTCCACATCCTGCTCATTTGTTACGTCACATTTCAACGCGAGCGCTTTGACGCCAAGCCTTTTTAACAGCTCAGCCGTTTCCTCACATGCTTCCAATTTTCTAGAACAAACGACGACGTTGGCTCCTGCTTCTGCGAATCCCTGGGCGATTTGTGCACCAAGCCCTCGTCCGCCTCCGGTGACGATTGCGGTTTTTCCTTCTAACTTAAATAAGTCCATAACATGCATTCAGATTCCCTCCAGCCATTTTATGATTCGACATACCTACCAGTTGGTATGTTCAGAATACTTAAACTTCATTTTACCTTTGCGTCCTATACTTTGCAATAATGACCGGGGAATTCTTTGGATAGAAAAAGCCCCAGTGATTTTTCACCAGGGCTGCAAATTACTTATCCTCTTTTTTCTTTTCTTCATTTTCTTCGCGTTGTTGTTCGCCAGCTTTGTCCGCTTTTTTAAAATCTTCGCTGTAAAGGACTTCCTGGGAGTCGTTCAAGCCATTGTTCTTCTCTGTCATCTTTTCGTGCGGCTGTTTGTTGTCTGCCATCCTGATCCTCTCCTTTAGTCATCGATAAATTTTGGTTATATTTTTCTTTTCCCGGCATATCCTCAGTTAAACGTCTAATCGGGAAGGCAGTTGCGGAATTTCAACAGATCAATGTTTCCACCGGAGAGGACGACGGCGATTTTTTCATTTGGCTTACCCGCTTTGTCCGTGAGAACGGCGGCGACAGCTGTAGCCGCTGAAGGTTCAATCAATTGTTTTGTGCGTTCGGTGAAAAATTGCATGGCATATTTTATTTCTTTTTCTGAGACGAGCACGATGCCGTCAATGTATTTTTGCAAGATCGGAAATGTCAGTTCGCCGGGTTGCGAAGTGCGCAAACCATCCGCGATGGATTGGCTGCCGGATACTGCCGTGATCCTTCCAGCTTCGAGTGAAAGAAATGTGTCGTTGCCGCTTTCTGGCTCGACGCCGATAATTCTGACATCCGGCTTACTCTCTTTAACGGCTGTCAAGATACCGCTGATCAATCCTCCACCGCCCACCGGCACGACAATGACATCGACGTCCGGCAATTGTTTCATGATTTCCAAACCAACTGTACCTTGCCCCGCAATAATATGCGGGTGGTCATAAGGTGGGATGTAAACTCCACCGTTTTCTTCCGCCAATCCCTTTGCACGTGGTATACGGTCTGCGGATGTCAGACCGCAATATTCCACTTGTCCGCCGTATGCCTCGATGGCCGACACTTTTGCGCGGTTTGCGTCTTCTGGAACTACTATGACTGCGGGAATCCCGAGCTTGCCGGCGATATAAGCGACAGCCTGCCCGTGGTTGCCGGA
>CAZGMW010000020.1:0-11907 GCA_964526895.1 uncultured Planococcus sp.
AACGAAGATGAGTGAAGAAAAACGTTATAACCAGATGGATGAACAGGAATTGCGAACTGAAATCGCGCGTTTAAAGGAAAAAGCACGAAAAGCTGAACAGCTGGGAATCATCAATGAATTTGCAGTGTTGGAGCGCAAAGCCATTATGGCAGCGTCTTATCTGCTGGATCCGGAAGATTTCAAAAAAGGGGAAGTCTACCGTATCGAAGGAGATCCCAATGTTTATTTTCAGATTGATTATCTAAAAGGAAGGTTTGCATGGGGTTACCGCTTAGGTGGCAATAAATTCACAGAAGCATTGCCGATTTCCATGCTGCGCCCCTTAAAAGAAGGGAAGTAAAAGAATGAAAGAAGTCATTGAACAATTAACAAGTGAGTTGCAGGAGAAAAATCCGAATATATCTGAAGAAAAGGCGCGTACGTGGATTGAACTTCTTGCTTCGGATTTTGAATCGTCTTATGCAAAAGCTGGCTATGATTATCAGGGCACCGAAGTGGTCGAGAAAGTGGTCCGTCAATGGATCGACAGCTATGGCGAAAACATTCACGAATTTGCAGCAAGCAATCCGAAATATGCACATTTGCTGAACGACTGAGCAAGAGAAGCGTAAATTCTGCGAAAGCATCAAAAAAACGCACACCCTGGAGTGTGCGTTTTGTGATTGGACTTACGATAAAGAAAGTATTCGCATTGTATGTTTGAGAAACCTTTAAAAGAAGCGAATCTCTGTCTTATGCCTTTCGGAGCTGAACGGGCGCTTGCGCTTTTCTTTAATTGTGGCTGAAATCCAGTTTTTTACGAAGCTTGTCTTCACTGAAAATCCATCCGGTATACGAATTGAGAATATTGTAATCAGCATCCAAATGCACCACCGCGACGAACGGATAATAATCATTGCTGCGGTAACGCAGATCGATCAGCCGGACTTCCAAAACTTCTTCATACTGATTGATTTCCCAACGGTACAGTGGAGAAAATGATACAAACGCTGCCAGGTTCTTATCCTTTAAGGCAGTTTGAATCAATTCATTGTCCGGCATCGGTTTTTTCATGAATTTATCGTAAAAATTGATCGTCCGCCCGTAAGCGCGTCCGACATAATGATGCCGTTCTGTATTGGCGGCAATGCGCCAGTGGAAATAACGCATCGTCGGGGCGACAAAAATTTCCGTAGCGCCAGGCAGCGTATTTCGTATGGCATGTTTGATGGCTGATTGCAATGCGAACCGTGAGATATAATAGAGCACGAGGACCGCATATAGAATGCTGATTGTCCATACCGGATCGGCGCCAAATGCCCAGATCATCAACGCGATGACATGAGCACCGAATATAATCGGATCAAATGTATTGATGACCCCCAGTGCTACCCAGCGAATGGAAAATGGCCTCAACGCCTGTGTGCCGTATGAATTGAATATGTCGACGAACACGTGAAGAAAGACGGCGAGGAAAGTCCAAAGCCATAAATGAAGAAGATTCACTTCCGGGAAAATAAGCCATAATGCCCCGGTCAATAAAATCGGCCAAGACAAAACAGCCGGGATTGAATGAGTGGCACCTCGGTGATGGCGTATATAGACGGCATTATCCCGCAGTTTAAGCACCGTATCGATATCCGGGATTTGCGAGCCGATGATGGTACCAGCGATGACTGCTGTCATAGTTACGGTATCATTTGCTACCGCAGGATCGGCCATTGCGAGGCCTCCCAGCGCGATACCCATGACAAGATGTGTTCCTGTATCCATCGTCTCATCCCCCTTCAAGAAAATTTGCTGAATGACGGCAATTCAAATGGAGAAATCCGTCGTTGCTATTCATTACATACCCCTAATTTTAATGAAATAATCTAGTATCAATGGAGGGTTCTGCTATTAATATAGAAAAAAAACAATTTCAAAGTGATTTGATCAATTGGTTTCATACAGAAAAAAGAGATTTGCCGTGGAGACGGACGGCGGATCCGTATCAGATATGGATCTCCGAAATTATGTTGCAGCAAACGCGCGTGGATACGGTGATTCCCTATTATAAGCGCTTTGTCGAGAAATTTCCTACATTGCAGGACTTGGCTGTCGCTGACGAAGAGATTTTGCTGAAGCAGTGGGAAGGGCTCGGTTATTATTCACGAGCTCGTAATCTGCAGGCAGGTGTCCGGGAAGTGGCTGAGAAATATGGTGGTAAAGTACCGGACAGCCGCAAAGACATTTCTTCTTTAAAAGGAGTAGGTCCCTATACAGCTGGGGCGGTGCTCAGCATTGCTTATGGTTTGCCGGAACACGCTGTCGACGGCAATGTCATGCGTGTGTTATCTCGAATCTTATTGATCGACGAAGATATTGCCAAACCGAGAACACGGAAAGTATTTGAAGAAGCGGTTACGGAGTTGATCAGCCACGAAGATCCGTCCGCTTTCAATCAGGGGCTGATGGAGCTTGGGGCGTTAATTTGTACACCGACTTCACCGAAATGCCTGCTATGTCCTGTCCGTGATCACTGCCAAGCATTTCATGAAGGGCGGCAGAATGAGCTGCCTGTAAAAACGAAAGCAAAAGCAGGCAAAGCAGTCAATTATGCGATGGTTGCTGTTCGGCACGGAGAATCTTTATTGATGGAAAAGCGTTCTTCGAAAGGGCTGCTGGCGAATATGTGGCAATTTCCCATGATGGAGCTGCCGGAAAGTATAGATGCTGCAGAAGTTGAAGAGCTTTTGTCCGAGCAATTCAAAGGAACAGTTACGAAAGCGGAAAAAATTACTTCTTTCAAACATGTCTTTTCTCATTTAACATGGAATGTGGATGGCTTTATTGCCGAAGGGGTAAATTTGAAGATTCCCGAAAATATGAAATGGGTCAATGCGGCGGAAATGGAATTACTGCCGATATCCGGTCCGGTTCAAAAAATGAAAACGGCTTTAATAAGCAGAGGAGATGTATGAAAATGGCTGAACAAAAAGTGGCATTGGTAACAGGAAGCAGCAGAGGACTTGGCAAAGCGATGGCAATCGCATTGGCAGAAGAAGGCTACGATATCGTGGTCAATTATGCCCGCAGTAAAACAGCGGCGTTAGATACTGTAAAGGAAATTGAAGCACGGGGACGCAAAGCATTGCTGGTCAGAGCGAATGTCGGAGATGTCGAAAAATTGCGCGGCATGTTCGAAACGATCAAAGAGGAATTCGGAAGGCTGGATGTATTTGTGTCCAATGCAGCGTCCGGCGTGCTTCGTCCGATTATGGAATTGGAAGAATCCCATTGGGACTGGACGATGAATATCAATGCGAAAGCAATGCTGTTCGGTGCGCAGGAAGCTGCTAAACTGATGGATAAAGGCGGTAAAATTGTGGGCATCAGTTCACTTGGGTCAATTCGTTATCTTGAAAATTATACAACGATCGGCGTTTCCAAAGCGGCTGTCGAATCGATCACCCGTTACTTGGCGGTTGAACTTGCGCCAAAAGGCATTTCCGTCAATACGGTTTCCGGCGGTGCACTTGATACAGAAGCACTGAAACATTTCCCGAACCGTGAAGATTTATTGAATGATGCCCGTGTTAACACACCGGCTGGCCGTATGGTGGAAATTGAAGATATGGTCAAAACGGCGATGTTCCTTATTTCGGATGACTCGGATATGATCCGCGGCCAGACGATTATTGTTGACGGTGGCCGTTCGGTCGTTATGTAATTCTGTTTGTAAAATACCTTATTTTTTAAGCCAGATTTGCCGGTACTGCCGTTTTTCTTTATTAATCATCCGTATTGCTGTATGTTTTCAGAATTGATTGATATAATATTGAAATAGCAGATAATATATAAGGGCTTAGACGAGAAGGTGGGATGGACATGGCGATTCCCGCAGAGGGAGAAACGATACAAATCCACAGTTACAAACACAACGGCCGAATCCACCGTGTCTGGCAGGAAACAACTGTTTTGAAAGGTACGAATAATATAGTAATCGGTGCAAATGAACGGACTCTTGTAACCGAATCGGACGGCAGGACGTGGCTGACACGTGAGCCATCGATTTGTTATTTTCATGCAGAACATTGGTTCAATATCATTTGTATGCTTCGTGAGGATGGAGTCTATTATTATTGCAACATAAGTTCGCCTTTCGTATATAATAATGGTTCTTTGAAATACATCGATTACGACCTGGATGTAAAAGTGTTTCCGGACATGTCTTACACATTATTGGATGAAGACGAATATGAAGACCATAAAAGGCAGATGGGTTATCCTGAAGTGATTGACCAGATTCTTTATCGCAACGTCGAGAAGCTGATAGGTTGGATCAAACAGCGCAGAGGCCCATTTGCCCAGGACTTCATCGAAGTATGGACGGATCGGTATGAGTTTCACAGACAAAACCGGATTCGTTAGTAAAATGGAAACCTGTTGCTTGCCAACAGGTTTTTCGTTTTGAAGAAAGAACGGAGTGGAAAACTTGAACAGTACGAAACGATACATGAAATTTGTAAAACCATATTATTGGCAAATAGTTTTGACGATCATTATCGGCATTTTTAAATTTGCGATTCCGCTTTTTATTCCGTTGCTTATTAAAATCGTCATCGATGACATCATCGGAGCGGAAGCCTTGACGAACCAGGAAAAACTGGATCAGCTTTATCTTTGGCTGGGAGGAACGGCGATCGTCTTCTTTCTGCTGCGTCCGCCGATTGAATATTTTCGGCAGTATTACGCACAATATGTAAGCAATAAAATCCTCTACGACATCCGTGGATATCTTTACGGACACCTTCAACGGTTAAGCCTCAGATACTATGCCAATACGCGCGCAGGTGAAATTATCTCGCGAGTTATCAATGATGTCGAACAGACGAAAAACTTTGTCATGATCGGTTTGATGAATGTCTGGCTCGACCTTGCAACAATTCTTATCGCAATCGGCATTATGCTTTCAATGGATGTTTCACTGACAATTGTCGCCTTGCTCGCATTCCCGTTCTATGCGTTGAGTGTGAAATATTTCTTCGGCCGCCTGCGGGATTTGACGCGTGAACGTTCGCAGGCTCTGGCAAATGTTCAAAGTTATCTGCATGAACGCGTGCAAGGGATGAGCATCATTAAAAGTTTTGCACTTGAAAAGCAGGAGCAGAAAATTTTTAATGATACTAATGACCAGTTTCTGGATAAAGCGATCGATCATACGAAATGGAATGCAAAAGCTTTTGCAGTCGTCAATACCATTACTGATGTAGCACCGCTTTTAGTAATTGGTTATGCGGCATACCAGGTAATCCAGGGGAATTTGACGCTGGGAACAATGGTGGCATTTATCGCTTATATTGAACGCTTGTATAATCCGCTGCGCCGTCTTGTCAATTCTTCGACGACACTGGTTCAATCATTGGCTTCCATGGACCGTGTGTTTGAATTGGTCGATGAAGAGTATGATGTTACAGATAAAAAAGGGGCACGCGATTTGAAAGTGGTGGACGGCAAACTGGAGTTCCGCAATGTTTCCTTTCATTATAATGATGGAGGTTCAGAGGTGCTCTCCAATATGAGCTTTACTGTAAAGCCGGGGGCAACCGTTGCACTTGTCGGTATGAGCGGTGGAGGCAAATCTACGATTGTCTCTCTAATTCCACGATTCTACGATGTAACCGAAGGCGGCATTTATATGGATGACCATAATTTAAAAGATGTCAGCATTCATACACTCCGCGACCAGATTGGCCTTGTCCTGCAGGATTCGATTCTCTTCAGTGACTCCGTTAAAGCCAATATTTTGATGGGTAAACCAGGAGCCAGCGATGAAGAAGTCGAGGCAGCCGCCAAAGCTGCAAATGCTCACACCTTCATTGCAATGCTGCCTGAAGGCTATGATACAAAAGTTGGAGAGCGCGGCGTGAAATTATCCGGGGGACAAAAACAGCGCATCGCCATTGCTCGTGTTTTCCTGAAAAATCCTCCGATGCTGATACTGGACGAAGCAACTTCAGCACTTGATCTCGAAAGTGAAGCGCTCATTCAGGATTCGCTTGAGCGGCTTGCGAGCGATAGAACGACTGTAATAGTTGCGCATCGTTTGTCTACTATTACACATGCAGATCAGATATTGGTCATCGATCATGGCATTCTCGCAGAGCAGGGAACACATGACGAATTAATGAAAAAAGAAGGGGTTTATCACAACCTTTTCCAAGTACAGCATTTCAAATAAACATCATTTCTTCTATGATAAGTGTTTTGAAAAGCCAGCCATTTTTATCGGCTGGCTTTTTCTAATGGACAAAAACTTATCAGCAACACCTATAAAAAGAACTATTGCATATAGTTTGAATTTACGTATAATTAGATTAAATATAATATTCAGAATTATTTTCGCATCAAAAGGGGTGGCCAGATGATAGATAGAGAGAAGATTTTAGAAGTTAAGGGATTGCAGACTACTTTTTTTACAGATGATGGCGAGATTCCGGCTGTTGATGATATTGACTTCCATATACGTGAAGGCGAAGTGTTGGGGATTGTTGGTGAATCGGGTTGCGGCAAAAGTGTAACTTCCTTATCGATCATGGGATTGGTTCCAAGTCCGCCCGGCAAAATCACTAATGGTGAAATTTTATTTGAAGACCAGGATTTGACGAAACTGCCGGAGAAAAAGATGCGTGACATCCGGGGCAACGATATAGCAATGATATTCCAGGAGCCAATGACTTCATTGAATCCATTGTTCACAATCGGAAACCAATTGCAGGAAGCAGTCAAAATCCACAAAAAAGATTGGTCGAAAAAGCAGATCTATGACCGTGCAGTAGAAATGATGAAATTAGTCGGGTTGCCTCGTGCAGAAGGATTAATGAAAGAATATCCGCATCAATTATCTGGAGGAATGCGGCAGCGTGTCATGATTGCCATGGCATTATTATGCGACCCGAAAGTGCTTATTGCAGATGAACCGACAACTGCACTTGATGTCACGATACAGGCCCAAATTTTGAAACTGATCAAAAACTTGAATAAAGAGCTTAATACTGCTGTCCTCTTAATTACACATGATCTTGGCGTTGTGGCGGAAACATGTGAAAGAGTGGTGGTCATGTATGCCGGAAAAGTGGTTGAAGAAGGGCCAGTGGAAGCAATTTTTAAAGACCCGCAGCATCCTTATACACGCGGACTTCTGGAATCGGTTCCAGACATGCGCTTCAAGAAAGAGCGGCTTTATTCGATTCCGGGAAATGTTCCAAAACCGGGGTCCATCAAAACCGGATGCCGATTCGCGCCGAGATGCGAATTCGCTTTTGACCGTTGTGTATCAGAAACACCGCCTCTTTACCAAACAACCGAAGAGCATCAGACAAGATGCTTCCTATTTGATCCGAAGGAGGCAGTGAAACATGACAGAACAATTGTTAAAAGTTGAAGGGTTGAAAAAATACTTTCCTATTAAATCGGGTATCTTTGGCAAAGTGAACAATCACGTGAAAGCGGTAGATGATATTTCATTTTCCGTAAAAGAAGGTGAAACTCTGGGGATAGTCGGAGAATCGGGCTGTGGTAAATCCACTACCGGCCGCATGCTGATGAGGCTTCTTGAACCGACCGAAGGGAAAGTTACTTTCGACGGCCAGGAGCTTACCTCGCTTTCGAGCAATGAAATGCGCAAGGCCCGCCGAGACATTCAAATGGTCTTCCAGGATCCATATGCTTCACTGAATCCTCGTCACACCATTGAGAAGATATTGATGGAACCTTTGAACGTCCATAATATTGGCGACCCGAAAGAGAGAAAACAAAAAGTCCATGAGTTTTTGGAAATTGTAGGCTTGAGCAGTTACCATGCAAAACGCTATCCGCATCAATTCAGCGGCGGGCAGCGGCAGCGCATCGGAATTGCCCGGGCGCTGATGACGAATCCGAAACTCATCATTGCAGACGAGCCTGTTTCAGCCCTTGATGTTTCAATCCAGGCACAGGTGCTCAACTTGATGCAGGATCTGCAGAAAGAGCTGAAACTGACTTATATTTTCATCGCCCATGATCTTGGTGTTGTACGCCACATCAGCGACCGTGTGGGAGTGATGTATCTCGGGAACATGGCTGAAATGGCTGATACCGAAGATCTTTACGAAAAGCCGCTGCATCCGTATACACAAGCTCTCCTTACGGCAGTGCCCGTTCCGGATCCGGCTTTCGAAAGAGAAGAAGTTGTAATAACAGGGGATGTTCCGAGCCCCGCAAATCCGCCGAGCGGATGCCGTTTCCATACACGCTGTCCATTTAAAATGGATATTTGTGAAACGACTATCCCGATTTTAGCGGAAGTTGAGAAAGGTCATTCTGTTGCCTGCCATCTTTACGAAGAAAGCAGGCCGCAATGATAATAAATAAAAAAAACGGAGGGGTTAATTTGGGGAATAAAAAAATCATGTCCCTTGCATTTTTGATGCTTTTACTGATTTCGACAGTGCTTTATGGCTGCAGCGGATCGGAAGAAGGATCGGGAGACAATGGTGAAACTGGCGGCGAAGGGGATTCTGGAGAAGAAAAAGTATTGATCTTCGGACGTGGTGGAGACTCGGTATCACTTGACCCTATTACAGTTACAGATGGTGAATCATTTAAAGTTACTAAAAACATTTTTGATACGTTAGTAAATTTCGGTGAACAGGATACAGAAATTGAACCGGGTTTGGCATCTGAATATTCTGCTTCAGAAGATGGATTGACTTATACGTTCCAGCTTGAAGAAGGTGTTACGTTCCATGATGGCACAGAATTCAATGCAGAAGCAGTTGTAGCAAACTTTGACCGTTGGGCTGCAGGAGATGCAGATCAATATCCATACTACGGTTCAATGTTTGGCGGTTTTGGTGACGAAGAAGGACATGTAATCGAATCAGTTGAAGCTACTGGCGATTATGAAGTTACTATGACATTGAAGCGTCCGATGGCTCCATTCCTTAAAAACTTGGCAATGAGCCCGTTCGGTATCGCTTCCCCTACTGCTTTTGAAGAAATGGGAGAAGCATTCGGTGATAATCCAGTAGGAACTGGACCATTCGAATTTGTTGAGTGGAAACGCAATGACACTGTGCGTATTGAAAAATTTGATGATTATTGGGTTGAAGGCGAACCAAAATTGGATGAAGTGGTATTCCGCGCGATTCCAGATAATTCTGGTCGACTGAACGCTCTATTGGCTGGTGAAATTGATTTGGCTGATGGGATCAATCCTTCTGACGCAGAAACAATTGAAAGCAATGAGGAGCTTCAATTGTACGAGCGTCCATCTATGAATGTTGGTTACCTTGGTTTAACAACCACTCGTGAACCTTTTGACGATCCGAAAGTACGTCAGGCAATGAATCATGCAATCGACAGACAGGCAATTGTTGATGCATTCTTCGAAGGGCGCGGTGAAGTTGCGAAAAATCCGCTGCCACCTGTAATCAGTGGCTATAACGATGCAATTGAAGGCTATGACTATGATCCTGAAAAAGCGAAAGCTTTGCTTGAAGAAGCAGGACTTGGCGATGGATTTGAAATGGAACTATGGGCTATGCCTGTTCCACGTCCATATATGCCGGATGGCCAAAAAGTTGCAGAGGCCATTCAAAGTGATTTAGCTGAAGTAGGAATTACGGCTGAAATCGTTTCTTATGAATGGGCAACTTACCTTGAAAAAGCTGCTAATGGTGAAGCCGATGCCTTCCTACTGGGATGGACCGGTGACAACGGAGATGCAGATAACTTCCTGTATGTGTTGCTTGACCAAGACAATATCGGTTCAAACAACTATACGTATTACGAAAATCAGGAATTGCATGACATTCTGATTGAAGCTCAAACAGAAGTTGATGAAGAAGTTCGTAATGAGCTGTATGCAGAGGCACAGGAAATAATCCACAAAGACGCACCATGGGTTCCGCTTGCGCACTCTACACCGCTGCTAGCGGGAGGCGAAAATGTGGTGAACTTCCAACCTCACCCAACAGGTTCAGACAAATTAGCAGAAGTAGATCTGGAGTAGACTTTTCGAGAGGGGAGATCATGCAGATCTCCCCTTTTTTTAATTCAAATTATACATATTTGTCAGAGATGGAGAGGTGAAGAAATGCTTCACTATATTGGTAAACGACTATTGCAATTGATTCCGGTTCTGCTTGGAATGACATTCATCGTATTTATGATCATTCGTGCAATACCGGGTGATCCGGCACAAGTAATTCTTGGACAACAAGCTTCGGAAGAAGCCGTAAAAGCTTTAAGGACAACTTTAGGTTTGGACAATCCATGGTATATTCAGTATTTTGATTATTTAAAAGGACTGATTACAGGAGACCTTGGGGAGTCGTTGAGAACAAGAACTCCGGTGGTTGATGAAGTCTGGCCATATTTAGCGGCAACAATCGAATTATCTGTTTTTGCTGTTATAATTGCCATCATTATCGGTATCAATGCAGGAATCATTTCAGCCTGGTTCCAGAATTCATGGTTTGATTATCTCGCTATGGTAATTGCTTTGATCGGTGTTTCAATGCCTATTTTCTTTTTGGGTTTACTCAATCAATGGATTTTTTCCATTGAACTCGGTGTATTGCCGACATCTGGTCGTCTGAATGTCCGCGATCCACTTGAATCGATAACCGGCTTTTATATCATCGATTCATTAATAACTGGGCAATTCGATCAGTTAGCCATAGTCATGAAACACCTCATACTTCCCGGAACTGCCCTGGCAACAATTCCCATGGCTATCATTGCCCGGATGACACGATCGAGCATGCTCGAAGTCATGAGATCGGATTATGTTCGGACGGCCCGTTCAAAAGGATTGAGAATGTTTTGGGTTGTCTATAAACATGCGTTGAAAAATGCTATCATACCAGTTTTGACAATCATCGGACTTCAAATGGGACTTTTACTTGGCGGTGCCATTTTGACAGAAACGATCTTTGCATGGCCGGGAATTGGCAGATATATCTATGAAGCAATTAATTACCGGGATTATCCGGTAATCCAGTCGGGCATTCTGATTGTCGCTTTTATATTTGTCATGATTAATCTGTTCGTAGATTTACTATATAGCTTAGTGGATCCGCGCATCAAATATGAATAGGAAGGGGGAGAACAATGGCTGACACGATTGTGAAAAATGATGAAATTGAAATGCAGAAAGTTGCTGGGCCTTGGAAAGAGGCGTGGCGCAGCTTTCGCAAAAGTAAAATAGCGGTGGTCGGAATGGGGATTGTTATTTTTTTCATACTACTGGCTATTTTCGGTCCATTATTTACGCCACAGGGAATCAATGAACAAGATATGAGCGAGCGTTTTCTGCCTCCCTCCTCTACTTATTGGATGGGAACGGATGATTTTGGGAGAGATATTTTATCACGCGTAATTTATGGGGCAAGAATTTCTCTATGGGTAGGATTTTTGGCAGTTGTCGCTTCAGTTATTGTAGGCAGTATTTTAGGGATTTTAGCAGGGTATTACGGGAAATGGATAGATACCATTATTTCCAGGTTCTTTGATATCATGCTTGCATTTCCTAGTATATTATTGGCTATTGCAGTCGTTTCCGTTTTAGGACCATCCTTGCGGAATGCATTGATTGCAATTGCGATTATAAATGTTCCGAATTTTGGGCGTTTAATAAGATCGAAGGTTCTGAGCATCAAAGAAGATGAATATATCATGTCTGCAAAAGCTATCGGTATGCAGGATATCCGTATTCTCTTCTCACATATCCTGCCTAATTCAATGTCGCCGGTTATAGTCCAGGGTACCTTGGCAATTGCGACTGCGATCATTGAGGCAGCAGCACTTGGGTTCTTGGGTTTAGGTGCCCAAGCCCCAACACCGGAATGGGGTAAGATGCTGGCGGATTCAAAATCATACTTAACGAATGCACCATGGACA
>CAZGMW010000021.1:0-6685 GCA_964526895.1 uncultured Planococcus sp.
CTGTTTCTTTTTGAAGCGACTTATTCCCATACAGGGTAATGGCACCAATATTTCCGGTGAACTGACAAGGGGCCATGGCTCCTACGATCCCGAGTAAGAAAGCAAATAGAAGGGGTGTGCCCATGAAGCTGTTTGAAAGAGTTAGAAATGGCTGCATCATGATATTGCTTATTTGATTGAAAAAATCATACAATGAAAGTCACCAACTTATTCGCATTTTTGACTTCTTCATATTAAGAGAAAAGTTTGTAGAAAGTATGAAGTTGCCTTCTTATTTTTAGCCTTGTGTTTCTGTCTGCTAAGAACTTTTTTCACATTTATCTTCACTACTGATAGTAAGATTTTTTACTGTAGATATAGCAGGGATGAAAAGTCTTGATAAAAAGGTAAAAAATCAATGCAAAAGACCTTTTGTCAGTTGTATATACTGATAAAAGGTCTTTTCTAATTCATGAGGAATAAATCTTTTACCTGAAGTCACCTCTATCTTAACGGATGAGGACAGAAGTTGAGTGACAATACCCTAAATGACCTTCACATCTCTTCCATAAAAATCTTAAGCTGTATGTTTCAAAAAGAAGCGTTCACCCACAAAAATTACAATGATAAACACAAGCGACACGGCGACAACGAACAAGTCAGAGTTCACCTTTACCCAAACAAATGCCGCAAGTACAATGCCGTCCAGCGTAAATGCAGTCAAGACGACGAAACGATTCGCCCCTACTTTCCCTCGCAAATGCTTGAATACACCCCAATGGATAATCATATCCATAAAAAGGTATAGAATTGCGCCCATCGAAGCAATTCGGCTCAGGTCAAAAAAGATAGTGAGAATCATAGCCAGTACAATCGTGTAGACTAACGTATGCTTTTGAATACTGCCAGGCATCCCGAAATGCTTATGCGGAATGAGTTTCATGTCCGTTAACATGGCCAGCATCCTTGATACAGCAAATACACTGGCAATGATTCCGGAAATCGTTGCGATAATCGCAATTGCTACGGTAAACCAAAGTCCGTAATCTCCAAAAGCAGGTCTTGCAGCTTCAGCAAGTGCATAGTCCTTCGCTTCAATAATTTGATTTAACGGTAAATTGCTTGAAACTGCCCAGGCTATCAGCAGATACACAAGTAAACTGATTGAAATGGAAATCATAATAGCTCTGCCGACATTTTTTTTCGGCTTGGTTATTTCGGATCCGCTATTGGTAATGGTCGTAAATCCTTTAAAAGCCAAGACCGTCAACGCGACGGCTGCGATATAACTGGCTATGGTCGGATCCAACGAATTTCCGCTGCCTTCTGCAGGAGCAAAAGAAAATCCTGCAACCCACAAGCCGCCTATTGCAAAAATAGCCAAACCAACAATTTTCAGCAGCGATGCGATAGAGGTGAACGACTGAATAAAGCTGTTTCCTGAAAGGTTCACTAAAAAAGCCAAAGTCAGTAATCCTACTCCCAATAATGGAACGAGATAACTGGCCTGATCGCCACCAAATAGCTGAAGTGTATATGTTCCAAACGTTCTTGCCACTAAACTTTGATTGATCACCATCGAAACCGCCATCAAAAGTGCGGCGGAAGCTGTAATCGTCCCTCTTCCGTATGCTTTGACCAAGAACATGCCAATTCCGCCTGCCGAAGGATATTCATTGCTCCTTTTGATATAGGAATAGGCACTGAATGCAGTGACAATCCCGCCGGCAATAAAAATAAACGGAAACCAAGTTCCTGCAAGTTCAGCCACTTGTCCGAGTAAAGCAAAAATACCGGCACTGATCATGACACCTGTTCCTAAACCTACAGCTCCAGTCAAGGAAATACTGTTCTTTTTGTAGTTTGACATTCCCGGGTCCTCCGTTCTACTTGATGACCTCATGCGTCAGTATTCCCTCTTTTAATTTGATTATTCGCTATATTTCGGTCACTGTAACGAACGATTATATAGAAAGTGTAAAGCTGATAAATAAATTAATAAACTTCTACATTTAATGATTAAAAAGAAAAGGCTATCCCACAAGTCAGCAACAATTACCGACCTGAAAAGATAGCCTTCTTCTTCACTTGACGTCATACCCCTGCTCTTCGACTGCTTCTTTCATACTATCGGCCGTGACTTCCGAATTATTATAAGTTACGTCTGCAATCCCTTTTGCCAAGTCTACTTCAACCTCTTGGACACCCTGCAGGTTCCTCAATGCTCCATCCACTGCTTTTTTACAATGGTCACAAGTCATGCCTTCAATTTTTAGCGTTGTCTGTTCCACTTTGCATTCACCTCCTTCCAAAACGGGCACGAAATCCTTTCATTTATAGATGACGCGGCTTCCACCGTTTCAAGAATAACGTATTTGTGACAACGGAAACCGAACTGAACGCCATGGCGGCACCCGCCAAAATCGGATTTAACAAACCAAAGGCTGCAACAGGAATCAGAAGGATGTTATACCCGAACGCCCAGGCGAGATTCTGTTTAATCTTTCGCATGGTGGCTTGTGATAGTTGGATGGTCTCGACAATAGAAAGCAAGTCACCGCTTATGAGTGTGACATCCGCTGCTTCGATGGCGACATCCGTTCCGGTTCCGATGGCAATGCCCACATCAGCAGTCGCGAGTGCTGGAGCGTCATTGATGCCATCACCTACCATCGCTACTTTCTTACCTTCCTGTTTTAACTTCTCCACTTGTTCCGCCTTGCCTTCAGGCAGTACTTCTGCCAACACCCGATCGACACCAACTTCTGCAGCGATGGCTTGGGCGGTCCGCTCATTGTCACCAGTCATCATGATCACTTCAATGCCAAGCGCTTTCAATTCACTGATTGCCTGCCGTGATGTTTTCTTCACTGTATCCGCAACTGCGACATATCCAAGAAGACTCCCGTCTTCTGCCACCATCATTACCGTTTTTCCTTTTTCCTCCAACGCTTCAATCTCCGTTTTGTAGGATTCAAGAAATATATTTTCACGTTCCATCAGTTTCTTGTTGCCCACTGCCAGCCTTTTGCCGTCAATGTTTGCATAAATGCCATGTCCTGGTATCGCCTCAAAATTCGTCGCATCACTAAGTTGGATTTTCTTTTCTTTTGCTTTCTGGATAATTGACTGGCCAAGGGGGTGTTCAGAGCCGGTTTCTGCACTGGCAACCAATCGGAGCAGTACATCTTTATCTGTTCCAAAAGCTATTACATCTGTCACTTCTGGTTCTCCTTTTGTTATGGTTCCGGTTTTATCCAGCACGATGGCATCCACATTTCGAATTAACTGCAAGTACTCTGCGCCCTTAATCAGAACGCCATGTTCGGCCCCTTTTCCAGTACCCACCATAATTGCCGTCGGAGTAGCGAGCCCCAATGCACAAGGGCAAGCGATTACCAGTACCGCAACTGCACTGACTAGAGCCGCTGAGAAACCGACAAAATAGAAGGTAATTAAAAACGTCAGTGCGGCGATAACGATAACAATTGGCACGAAAATGCCGGAAATTTTATCAGCCAGCTCTTGGATTGGCGCTTTCGAACCTTGGGCTTCTTCCACCATCCGAATGATTTGGGACAGTGCGGTATCCTTGCCTACTTTTGTTGCTTTCATCTTGACAGATCCATGTTTGTTAATAGTCGCCCCAATCAGCATATCGCCCTGTTCTTTTTCAACAGGCAGACTTTCACCAGTCAGCATGGATTCATCCACTGATGTCTGACCTTCGACGATTTCTCCGTCGACCGGTATTTTTTCCCCTGCTTTTATCAGCAACAGGTCGCCGGACTCCACATCTTCCACCGGAACATCCACTGTCTCGCCCTTCCGGATTACATGTGCTATTTTCGCTTGCAACCCCATGAGTTTTTTCAAGGCTTCTGATGTTTGCCCTTTTGCTCGGGCTTCCAGTACTTTCCCGAGGATGATCAACGTAATGATAATGACGGAAGCTTCAAAATAGAATCCGCTTTCGGCACCCAACAATAGCAAAACGGCGCTGTATAAATAAGCTGCCAATGTTCCTAAAGCCACCAGGACATCCATATTAGCACTTCCGCCGCGCAAGGAGTTATAAGCCCCGCGAATAAAGCGCCAACCGATAGTGAACTGCACGATAGTAGCTAAAACGAACTGAAGCCAGCCCGGCATCATCAGTGTATGATTCCCAGTGAATTCGCCAATCATGGCAATCAGGAATGGAATCGAGATAATCGCTCCAACAATAAAGGCATTTCGCTGCTTTTTATACTGCTGTTCTTTAACGGCCTTTTCCGCTTCTGCATTTTCCTTCACCGCTGGCTTAGCATCATATCCGGTTTTCTTCACTCTGCCGATGAGCGTATCCACATCCGTTTTTCCATTGATGTACTTAACGGTCGCTTTTTCGCTGGCCAGATTGACATTCGCTTGAATGACCCCCTCCGTTTTGCTGAGAACTTTTTCAATTCTAGTGGCGCAGGCAGCACACGTCATCCCACTGAGCGAAAGTTCGATACGCTCTTCAGTGACGCCATAACCGGTTTTTTCGACTCGGCTGATCAGTTCGTCGACACTGGTTTTGGATTCATCAAATACGATTGTGGCTTTTTCGTTAGCGGGATTGACAGCTGCGCTTTTAACGCCGTCCACTTTGGAAAGGCTTTTTTCCACGCGGTTCGAACAGGCCGCACAGGTCATTCCGGTAATACCGAGAGTAATTCGCTGCTGGTTTTCGCTTTTGGATTCAGTCATTTTGAAGCCTCCTTTTAACACGTTCCCGCATTATATACTTCAATTTAGATATCTATGTTTTCTTCTGCAGTAGATTCGCCTTTCAATGAAATGTTTGGCGTCGGGTTCATTCTTTTAAAAATCTATTAACCAAAAACTTACCCTTATCCATCGTCAGGAAATTCTATTGTTCCTGCTATCAGTAGAGTGGCTAGAGCGAATGAAAAAGACCAATGGCTTTTTAAGCTTCATTTTCTGCTTCCACACATATAACACAGTATGAATTATAAAAATGAAGAATTTGTGAAGGTTCGAGTTTTTTTATGGATATAATAGTTTTTTATAGTTACTCACTGTTTTAAATTCTAATAGACTGCTGGTTTAGACAGAAAATTAAAAGGGACAAGGAGAAAATCTATAAAAAAGACCAAGAAAACAAAAAGAAGCTGACAGAATCAGCTTCTTTTATATGTTAGTTATGCTTTTTCCCAATTCGCTTCGATGGGAATTCCTGCTGCTTGAAATGTGGTGAAAACAGGGCAACGTGCATCCGTCTTTTCTTTTAGTTCCTGGATACGTTCAACTGTTTCACCTGTTTGCACTTTTGCGTGGACGTAAATTTGATTGAAGTAAGGCTGAATATCCGCTTGCCCCATAAGACCGCGCGGGTCCAAGTCTCCTTTTACATCAAATTCGATTCCCTGCAGGTCAAAATCGATATCTTTTGCTACAAGGTTGGCAATTACATTTTCACATCCCGCTAAAGAAGCTAGAAGAGTGGAAAGTGGATCAGGTCCTTTATCGGTTCCTCCCATGTTTGGGGGCTCGTCAATAGTGATTTCGTGGTTCCCCATCTTAAGTTCTGATTTCATCTTGCTTGAAGTGCCAGTTGCTTGAAACGTCATTACATTTGCCATATTGAATTTCCCCCTCTAATTGATTCTTTCTTTACTTTAACAGCATCTCTCTCATGAATATGTTAGATGGCTTACAATCAAATTTCTTTTAACAGCAAGGGTTTAATGAGATTTGCATTTAAACAAGCATGTTCTTATCTTGATAAGGGCTGGTAATCCAAAAAACGATTGTCTTATTGGCCGGGTGCTTGCTTACTTCACTGAGCACATTCAACAAATAAATGGTATGCAGAGGATCCAGCCATACCCCTGTGGAATGGAAGAATGATTCTGCTTGCTGAATAGTTTCACCTGTTATCTTTCTCTTTTTCCATAAATGCACGGTCTCTTGATTCTTATATTTCCGCTTCAGCAATAACCGAGAAACCAGTGGCCCCGTCATAACCCCATGAAAACCCGGATTCCATTCCGAGGACTGCTGATGCCAAAGGAAGCCTTCCAGCATCTGCCCTGAAGCAATGGGAAAAAGGTGTTGGACGGCACCTTTGTTTTCGAGCAGTTCCAATTGCCGCTCACATTCCCAAAGAGCTTCAGCAGATGGGAACAACTCGTTCGTTTGTCCGCCAACACCCAGTGCATATAAATCTTTGGAAGACAGTATATGTTTATGCCGCAACCATAAAAACCATAGCTTCCAGAACGGCTGGCGGATGACTGTAATGTTGGCGTGATTCAGATATTTCTCCCGGTTCTCTTTAGTATAGGTTGTCAGCGGAATATTCCTCTCGAAAAATACCGCTTGCTGATGGTCTTCCAAATACTTGGCTACAACCAAAAAAGTATGGGACCCGGGATCCGACAAGGCAATCACTCCTTTAGGCTTTGCGCCTGAATTGAAAATCGGGTGGAAACGCCTTACTTTATTGCCGCCGACCGGAGCCAAAAGATCTTCCCGTTTGAGATAAAATTCGATGCCATTCCATTTATGTTTTTGAAGGGGCGATTCCTGATTAAAAATTGCGTTAGCCATGGGTAAACACCTTCCCTAACCTTAACGTGGAGTGGCGCATCCCCATCAAAAATCGCTGAGCAGGTCCATATACCGGTTCTACCATTCCTCCGATGATATACAAGCC
>CAZGMW010000021.1:6785-11884 GCA_964526895.1 uncultured Planococcus sp.
GGCAGCTGTTTATGCACCCCAATGCCTGTAGCCAGAACCACATTCTCTGCGTAGATTTGGATCCCATCCTCCATTCGGCCAATAAATCCATTCTTGTCTTTCTCTAAGGATATTAACTGCTTCTTGTAGAACGGAAACGGAATCTTATTCAGTACATCCCGCAAGTATTCGCGAAACAGAGCATTTGGGAGCCTGCTTTTTTTAATTTCCGCAGCATTGGCCGGAAAATTTCTCTCAATGAACGTGCTCAAGTTGAACTTTTTGTCTTTCGAAAAAATTTCGCTTGCGTTGTGATCCGAACGAATGGCTGTGTCAGTTAAAGTGTGCGATAGCCAGGAATCAAATGGTTCACCGACAATCACAAAATCTATGTTTTTTCTCCACAGTTCATAAGCCAAACTAACGCCGTAAGGACCTGCGCCGACTATTAGGATAGTTGTTTTCATGTCTCCTCCTCGTAGTAAACTGAAATGTGCCAAGACTGTGCCCGTGAATGCCATAACCAAGAAACGTCAGAAACCCGATTGACAGACCGATTCCCAGCATGAGTGGATTGGCTGCCAAAAAACTGTAAAAAGAAAACAGATTCATTGACACTGCCACTGATTCTTCCCTATAAAAATTATCATCCAGCATGGGCCCGCCAATGATTAACAGAAGACCGGCGATCACTGACAGCAAGGCAAACTTTAGCGAAAGCCATTGCCGCTTTAAATGCTGAAACAGGTCCGAGCGGAAATACTCGAAGGCCATTCTGGATAATCCGTGGTAAACCAAGAAAATAATGCTGATTGCACCCGAAGGCAGTGGAAAGAGCAGTATAAGCAATAAGAACATAACCAGATTTGAAAACGCTTTATACAATTGAGCTGGATGAACGGAAACGCCTTGAAACCCGGGATTGATGCGCAAGATTTTTGACTGGGGATTTGTATAGGCGGTGCCCCATCTGGACGCAGTAGGCTTCCCGTAACAGCAGCCATAGTTAAAGCAGCCAATTCTCCCGATTACTTGACCCAGCAATGCCCCTAAGGCCAAACCGTCCCAAACCAGGCTCAGCGGAATACCGGTGGTAGAAGAGATCAAAATGGACCAGATGATTGCCCCCACCACACCCCCTTGCATGTAAAAGCCGGTCTGTAGTAGGGATCTAAAAGGGGCCTTGAAAAATTCTTTTCCAAGAGAAATCAAATGCATAATCCGGGCCCCTGCCCAAACAAACAAAGCACTTAACGGCAACATCCAGTGAATAATACTGCCCGGCTCAATCCCTCTCGAATAAAGATAATACGCAAATATCCAAATGATGATGATTGCATTGAGTGCGCTGAAAATACCGAAATTAACAATATGAAAAAATCGGTTACTGTAAAGAACAGGTGAATTTTGAAATTTCTTAAGAGCATTTGGAAATGCGTTCTTTTTATGACGACTGATGTTTCTTCTCTTCATTATCAAAATTCTCACCTACTTGAAAAGAGCCTTAAGAGATTCTTTAGGCTCTTTTTGAAAGTTTGATCCAATATTTTCATTTCAGATCCCTAATTGGGTCTTTAAAACACAGCATTCAGTTATTAAAGATGAAAGAAAATCATTTTAAATTCTTCTTGATGTATTGCACAATCTTCCGGAATTCTTTCGCAGTAGGTCTTCCGAATGGGCTGGTCTGTTTTTGTTGATAAAGGATGTCTCCGTTTTCATCCAGTAAAAAGTAAGCCGCTTCCCCGTGATTTCCATGATCTTCATATGGGGCATCTTCCCCGTGATAATAAACACCATACTCATCCAGCAATTCTTTCGAGGCATCCGATAAAATCGGAAAACTTAACTCATGCTTTTGTTTCATCTCCAGCGAATCCTTCTGAGTATCGGTTGAGAGAGCCGCAAAATGGACCCCTTTCCCTTCAAAATAAGAGATGCTTTCTTCGATTTCCTGCAAATCCTGATTGCAGACCGAACACCACGCTCCTCTAAAGAAGACGAGAAATCTCCATCCTTTTCGTTCGGCCATGTCCTTTTCCAGGGAGTAGGTACCCCCTTCTGCCAAAGGCAGTTCAAATAACGGTGCTTTGTTACCCAGATACAATGTGTTCATATATTTTTTCCTCCTTCTTTTTGTACTTCGTCTATTAGTAAACCTTGAACTAAATTATTGAACCATGATCCGATGGACAAATGTTGCCGTTATTTCCATTTCAAAAGCTCATTCAGGTCCGAAAAAACATAGTCTGGCTCCAATTCAAGCTCTTCAATTGGTAAGTTTTTTCGATTGATCCAGGCTGTCTGAAATCCGAAATTTTTGGCTCCTGAGATATCCCAGCCGTTTGACGACATAAACAGAATTTCATGATTATCCAAGTTTAGTTTTTTCATGGCATATTGATAGGATGCCGGTGCGGGCTTAAACTGTTTGATTTCATCAATGCTGAGCACTTCTGAAAATAAATCTTCTAATCCGGCATTTTCAATCAGAGGATCCAGCATATCGTGAGAGCCGTTAGAAAACACTACTAGTTTTTGATCTTTCAGCTCCGTAAGGACTTCAACAACTTCCGGATACAGCGGTAAATGGAGATAAGCTTCGAGCAGTTTCTGTTCGTTTTGCTCACTTGATTTCAAGCCACTTTCGTTCAGTGCGTACTTTAATGCATCGTGTGTAATGGAATAGAGGGTGGCATAATTCCCCATCAGCTGGCGCAGCATGAAATATTCAACTTGCTTTGATCGCCATGTTTGGCTGATGGTCTCGCCGTATCCCGGATATAGCTCTTCGCACTCATCTTTAATTGCCGTAACATCAAATAGTGTGCCATAAACATCGAAAACAAAAGCCTTAATCGGATTCTCCATTTATACAGCTCCTTTTGTAACGTTATGTAGAGCTGTCTGTCACGACTCTCTTGCAGTCCGGCAGACAGCTTGTTTTTCAGTCTAGCGTGTTTCCTTCTGCGGGAATCGGTGTGTTCTTTAGCATGCCCGCAAGGTGATATGTGTTATAGGCAAGTCTTCTAATGGCCTTTTTCGAAAATTCATTGTCTCTCCCTGCATCCATATACGACTCCCCTGGTCCAGCTTCTCCTACCCAGTAGGCATCGACATTTGGTGGAACTAGGAATCCGATGTGGGACAATCCATATAACAAGGAGGCAGACGCATGCTTGGCTCCGTCTTCATTGCCCGTCACCACAACTCCTCCCACTTTGTTATAGAAAACAGATTGTCCCTTGTCATTGGTTTTGCTGCTGCTGCCGTAAAGCCTTTCAATAGCTTGGGTGGCTAATGAGCTTTTCTCTCCCAGCCATAAAGGGGTGCCAATAATCAGAATGTCGGCGGCTTGGACCTTTTCATAAATTTTCGGCCATTCATCCTCTCCACCCATATCTTCCTGCACGCCATAGGCAATTTTGTAATCAGCCATCCGAACAATTTCAGACTCCACGCCCAACTGATTGTAGTGAACTTGCACATCATTCATGAAGCCTTCTGTATGGGACGGTTCGTCCGTGCTTTTTAAGGACGTATTTAAGAACAAAACTTTTATTGGCTGCATCTTATGACTCCCCTTCGATCCTTTTGATGGTTTCCTCTGTGTTCCACAAGGCATTAGCGATCATCCGGAAATTGACTTTTGCAGCTTGGTCTCCGTCGAGACCAGGTAAAATTGCCGCTGCGGTCGCATCTGATACAACCGCCACCTCAAACCCTTGCTCCAAGAGATCGCGCAGGTGGGATTCGATGCAAAGATTTGCGGACATGCCGGCAAGAATCAAGCGACTGATGCCATGTTTGCGCAATTGCAGAACCAAATCCGTGTTTTGAGGACCGTAGACTTTATGTGGACTTGCCACAATCGTTTCCGTTTTCTCAATGAACGGCTTCAGACTCTCCAAAAAGTCAGCGCCTGATCCTTCGAATCCATCCAATGACAAAGGATCTTTCCTTTTGAACATTCCGCCTTTGTGCATCATGTTTTCCAGTGGACCGCCAAATTTCCATGCGTCATCCGTCGGGTAGTAATAATGCGGGGAAATGAAAAGCTTCAGGTTTCCCTTTTCACCGGCCCTCAATAATAGTTCCAGATTCTGGATTGTCTGATTGGCCTCCACGCTTTCCTTCACCAAATCCCACGCCACTCCGCCATCGCGCAAGAAATCATTTTGAGGATCGACAATCACCAATGCGGTGTTTTCCGGATTAATCTCCATTGTTCCTACCGGCAAAATTGAGTCTTGTTGTTCTTCTAAAGTCATCTCAATCATTCCTTTCAAATTTTAATGGCCCTGCTGCTTAACTTGCTTGCTTAACAATTATTCCTTGTTCACACTCATCTATACCCCTTATACATATATATATGAGTGGCAGTAAGTTTATTTGGGATCGTCTGCCAACCTGAAGCCGCTGAACTGCCACCGTTTATCCGGAGGAAAGAAATTCCGATAAGTTTCACGGATGTGACTGGCAGGAGTTGCGCATGAGCCCCCCCTCAAAATCATTTGGTTGCTCATGAATTTTGCGTTATATTCCCCCAATGCTCCTTCTAACGGCTTGCTTCCGGGATAAGATGCGTAAGCACTGGATGTCCACTCCCAGCCATCCCCGAACATTTTCAAAAGTGCCGATTCGGGTAATTCTTCACCCAAAGGTATGGGATGGTATACTCCTTGTTCCAGGGTGTTCCCACCAATAGAAATCCCTTGGGATGCATGCTCCCATTCAGCTTCAGTCGGAAGTCTTTTGCCTTTCCATCTGCTGAAGGCATCCGCTTCATAAAAGCTGACATGAGACACCGGTTCAGTTGGATCGAGGCTCTTCACTCCGCCCAAGGTGAAGATTCTCCATTCGTCCTGCTTATGCCTCAGCCAATACAGCGGCGCTTTCCAATTGTGCTCCTTCACTATGCCCCACCCGTCTGAAAGCCAGTATTCGGGTTTTTCATACCCGCCTGCTTCAATAAATTCGAGATATTCTCCGTTAGTCACAGGTTCAGTTGCCAATTGGAAGGGTTCCAGCCAAACCTTGTGACGTGGTCGTTCGTTATCAAATGAAAATCCCTCGCCATTGTGGCCGATTTCGATCAATCCGCCTTCAAATTTAACAAA
>CAZGMW010000022.1:0-11648 GCA_964526895.1 uncultured Planococcus sp.
TCCGGCATTGGAATATGTTAAAAGAAAAGCGGAAGATGGCAGAGGCAAAGACGGGGCATTTCCGAGCGGGCATACAAGTGCAGCTTATTTGTCGACATTCGGATTTGCTTACGCTACACCGGAACGGTATGCGGAGTTTTTAACCAGAGCGGCTCAAATGGGAGAAAATCGGATTGTGACGGGTATGCATTCGCCACTTGACGTTATAGGGGCAAGAATCCAATCCACTGCAATGACTGCGTTTGCTTACAGTCTGCCTGAAAATCAGGATGTTCTGGACAAGGCGTATGAAAATGCAGGTGAAGTTTTCGGTGAACTAGCCGAAGCTGAAGGCATGAGTTTATATGAATATGCACACACGGTCACAGAAGATTATAAGTTCGAAAGTGCTTACGACGAGCAAAAATGGGAAGACCATGAAGCCAATAAAGCTTTCTATCGTGAAAAAATGACTTACGGTTTACCGCAAACAGGAACAAAAGGACTTGATCCTGTTGTACCGAAGGGGGCAGAAGTTTTATTGGAAACACGCCAGCCTTATTTGACGGATGAGCAGCGCAGAGAAGTGTTGTATACGACAGAAATAGATTCGGGCTATCCTGTCATCGACCAATCGAATGGTTGGGGAAGACTGGATTTGGTGACGGCAGCTGACGGCTATGGTGCGTTTATGGACAATGTAACAGTCGACATGGATGCGGCAAAAGGAAGATTCAATGCTCACGACTGGTGGAGAAATGATATTTCCGGCAGCGGTATGCTGACGAAAAAAGGAACAGGAACGCTTACATTGACGGGCGCCAATAGTTACTCAGGCGGCACTTTGCTGAAAGAAGGAACCTTGGAAGCTGCTTCTGCCACTGCCTTTGGGGACGGTGATCTTTACGTGGAACATGGAACTGTTATCGTAAATGCAGATGAACCTTTAAAGGTAACTGGCGATTTCACAATGGAAGCCGGAAACTTGAAAATGGTTATGGAAAATAGCAACAGCCAAGTACAAGTGGATGGCCTCGCATATCTTGACGGCGGTATGCTGGAGCTGGATCTTTCAGGTTACGATCTGGAAAAAGGAAAAGCAAAAGATATTGTATTGATGACTGCCCATAAGCTGAAAGGCAAATTCACTCAAGTGACTGCGGAAGGCTACAAGGTAAAGTTGAAATATAAAGACAATAAAGTCATTGCAAGCATCAAAGTGAAAAAATAAGAAGTGGAATAGCAGTCACTGAATCAGACCTTCCGTAAGTTATAAACTCATTAGACTATCATAATTTAATGGGACAATATAAAACACCTCCGCACTGGTACGCTTGCCACAAGTACTGAATCGGAGGTGTTTTTATATGTGTCTCAAATCGCTATGTCAATCTGCTGCACAGAAGGATTTTTATTTTAGGGGTTAATAATCCGGTGATTCAACCGAATAATAGGAGAAGGCGAACATGGAGAAAGTCAGTCCAAGTTCTTCATTAAACTGCCGTGGCTTCAACTAAATCAGTCTATCATCAAGATATGCTATGTGTATCTATACTTTAGAGTGTTACACTTAAACTATTAGAAAAGTTCAATGGAATAACGAATAAATACGATCGAAATAATTGGGGTGCTTTATGGTGATTACGGTAGAAGACTTACAAATGTATAAAAATTTTGATGAGTTGGCTGAAGACGTACTTGATTTGGCAAAAGAAATTCTGCCCGAGCAATTGATTTATTTAACTTCATTCAGCGATACCCAGCAAATTATTTTGAAGCTATCAGATCTTGATACCAGCATTCTCCTGACTGAAGGAATGCAGATAAACCTCGAGGAAACCGTGTGCGACCGCATTGATTTTGAAAGAAAACAGCCGCTGATATATGAGAACGTCAAAGAAGCTTGTCCGAACGACTTAAAAGAGATACTCCGAGGGGCCAATATTGATTCTTATCTCGGAATTCCGATTTCCCGCGTTAATGGGGAGCGGTTTGGAACCTTGTGTGCAGTACATCATAATGAAAGCCATTTCGACAGTAAAAGTATACAGTTGCTGCAGCGGATTGTCAGAATGTTTTCCTATTATTTGGATCTCGAGCGATTTGCTTTTAGAGATTCTTTGACTGAACTGTACAACAGACATTTTCTGGCAAATTTTTTCGAGAATGATTCCAAAAACGGGGGAACTCTGTTCTTCCTGGATTTGGATGGCTTTAAAAAGGTGAATGATGTCCATGGCCACGATACGGGAGATCTGGTGTTGAAGGAAGTCGCTTTAAGGCTGCAGAGTTTTGCGGAAAATCACAGTGATAGTTTTGTGGTCAGACTGGGGGGAGATGAATTTATTGTCTACTTCCCTTACATGTCCGAAAAAGATGAATCGAGTGCTCGGGCGGAACTTCTATTGAGCCAGTTAAGTACTTGGGAGGCTGATTATCATCTGTCCGCGAGCATCGGAATCGCATCATTCGCAGCGGAAAGTGATATCAGTCTGAAAACAGTGCTTAAAAGAGCGGACGATGCTCTATATGATGCAAAGAAAGCAGGAAAGAACACATATAAATTTTCTTGAGCGATTTTTATAAATGAAAGAGGTCCATATTACCCGAGCAGTTGTTTCGCTCAATTCGAGTATCCAAGAAAAAAGTTGAAATTAAATAGAATCCTTAAATCAGACCTTTCGCAAGTTGCCTAAACTTTTGCAAGGTCTTTTTACTTTCTCGTGAGAGCATTAATCCGGCCCCTGTCGAAACCAAATCAATTACCATACGTAAATAATTCAGTAATATGCAATTTTTATTTGAAGTAGTATAGAAACCATATGAAAAATGAAATTGGTGTGCGGCCAGTCTTTTTTACATACACTCCACTTAATGACACGGAGATTGAAAGGAGCAGGAAATTATGCTTGAAACCGAAGAGTTGAAGAAAGTGTTTAAAAGCAAAACGGCAGTGGAAGGAGCCAGCCTCTACATCGATAAAGGTGAATCGGTCGGTTTGCTTGGGCCGAATGGAGCGGGAAAATCGACGACGATTTCCATGATTTCGACCCTAATGAAGCCGACTTCCGGTGATGTAAGGCTGAACGGCAAAAGTGTCATTGAAGATCCAAGTGATATGAGGCGGGTACTGGGCGTTGTGCCGCAGGAAATTGCGCTGTACGGGGAGTTATCGGCATATGAAAACTTGAAGTTCTTTGGCCGGATTCATGGACTCACCGGAAAAGAGCTGGAATCAGCTATTCAGCGTTCGTTGGAATTAGTGGGATTGGTGGAACGCCAGAAAGAAATCGTCAAAACCTATTCCGGCGGCATGAAGCGCCGCATCAATATTGCCGCCGCTATGCTGCATGAACCCGAAGTGATCATCATGGATGAACCGACTGTCGGCATCGATCCACAGTCCCGCAGCCATATTCTTGAAATGGTGCGACAGCTCAACAAGGAAAAAGGATTGACGGTATTGTACACGAGCCATTACATGGAAGAAGTGGAACGGCTCTGTGATCGGGTATATATCATGGACCACGGCAAAATCATCGCGAGCGGCACGAAAGACGAGTTGAAAAGCATCCTGTCGAACGAAGAAACCGTTTGGGTCGAGTTGGACCGTCCATATCCGGCATTTTTCAAAGAGCTGCAATCTTTCGAGTCGATCAAGCAGGCGATTGAAACGGAAAAAGGCATCAAACTGATCCTTCCCAAAGGAAGCCGGATTCTAGGGGAAGTTTTTCAGGCTTCAGAGCGCCATCCCGTTCAAATTATCAACGTCAATGTTCAGACACCGAGCCTTGAAGACGTGTTTCTGCACCTGACCGGCCGAAAACTGAGAGATTGAGGAGGGCGGCTCCATGTATGCTTTTTTGAAAAAAGACATCCTGGTTTTGATTCGCGACCGGACAGAATTGCTTGTGCTGTTGGCGATGCCATTCGTATTAATCGCGATTTTGGGCTTTGCACTCAGCGGATTGCTCAGCGGAAATTCGGAAGTATTATCGATGGAAGTCGCACTAGTGCAGCAAGATGATGAACAATTGGGGCTCGAGCGGTTTGCAGAAGAACTGGACAGCGCAGGGATTCCTGCAGATGCCCAAAACGAAATTTTGGCCGCGGCTGAAGACAGCAGTCCTTCTTCAATTCTGCAGGGAATTTTGAAGGATGATACTTTAAGCGGTTTGGTGACTGCCCGCGAAATGGAGGCGGATGCAGCAACCAGAGCGCTGGAAGAGGAAGAAGTAGTGGCTATCCTCACCATTCCGCAAAACTTCACATTCAATGCCCTGCAAAAAATGATGTTGGATACGGGAGACGGAGCAGAACTGGAATTGATGATTTCAGATCACGCGGCTACACAATCAGAAATTTTTCAGGGCATTTTGCAGGAATTCGCCTGGTCGCTGAATTTTGAAAGTGCCATTGCGAGAGCAGCAAACGGAGAAGAAGTAATGCCGCTGGATGACACCGAGCAGCAGTTTGGCGGCGTGGAAAGCATATCAGCCGTGGCACCGATCAGTTCGTTTCAGTATTACACAATCGGTATGGCCGTTATGTTCGCGTTGTTCGTTGGGGCAACGATATCAGGATTGTCTTATGTCGAAAAGCAGCAATTCGTTTTTAACCGCATCTTGCTGTCGGATCGCCATCCGTTTGTCTATTTGGGCAGCAAGGCGATTTCAGCAGCGCTTATTGCATTTCTCCAGCTCTGCATCTTGTTTTTATTGTCTTCACTTATTTTTGGCGCTTTCGATTTGACGGATTTGGCGTTTTGGCCGGGTATGCTGCTGATAACATTTAGTCTGGCATCTTGTATTGGTGCTGTGGCGGCATTCATAACCTCATTGATCATGCGCTTTGATAGCGATACGATTACCACTGTTTTTTCAGGCGGAGTCGTTACGATTTTCGCTTTTCTGGGCGGCAGTTTTACACCGACTGAAGGACTGCCTGTCTTTGTTCAGGAACTTGGAGGATGGACGCCGAATGGAGCCGCATTGAATGCTTTTCTGCTGTGGATTCAGAATCTGGAACTTTCTTTGCTTTGGGAACCGCTTGGCCGGCTGTTGCTGATCACCATCTTGCTGCTGGTTTTGAGCTTGCTGGTGTTTCCAAGAAGGGGGGAAGCTTAGCATGAAATCAGTGTATTTATTGCAATGGCAAAGGTTTCGCCGAGCCCCTATTATGGTTCTCTCATTCTTCGTGATGACCATTATCTTCGTTGCCGCACTGGCGGGCAGCAATCCGGCGGAACGTCCGCCAATTATGGCTTATGCGGATGATTCGCTAACACAGCAGGAAGCGCGGGATTGGGTGGCTTCGCTGAACGAAGGAGAAGAATTCCAATTCCGCTTAATGAATGAACAAGAGGTTCGCGAAGCGGTGTCGACCGGTGATTCACCGTTAGCCCTTCGACTCATGGAAGACGATTACCGGATTTTACTGGCGGCTGATGATATGAGCCGCTTTGTACTGGAAACCTTTCTGGACCGGAAATACCGGGAAGAGTTATGGCTTCAGCAATTTGAACAGGACGATATTCGGACAGAAACAGCCGCTGAGATGGAAGAGCCTGCGCTTCAGGTAGTCACCTCCACTTTGAGAGGAATTGACGAATTCAAATATGACAACCAGTTGCAGCTGCTGTTCGGGATGACCTTATTCTTTTCGGTGTATACCATCATGTTCAGTCTGATGAAAATCGTTGAAGAGAAAAAACAAGGCACTTGGAATCGGCTGATTCTTTCTCCAGTCGGAAAATGGGAGATTTACCTGGGGCATCTTGCGTACAGTTTTACGATCGGTTATTTACAAATCGTGATTATCTTCCTGTTATTCCAATACGCTTTTAATTTTGATATCGGTGATCGTTTTGGAGCGATATTGCTCATCATCGCCTGCTACACTTTTGCGATTGTGGCACTCAGCATGCTTGTCATGAGCCTTGTCAGCCGGCCACAACAGCTTCGGGCGGTCGTGCCGATACTTGCAACGGGCATGGCGATGATCGGCGGCGCGTTCTGGCCGATTGAACTGGTCAGCAATGAATTGCTGCTCTTGATTTCAAAAATTTTGCCCATCACTTACGGGCTCGGTGCCTTGAAAGGTGTTGCGATATATGACCAAAGCTGGCAGGAACTGAGTGGACCGATTTCTATTTTGCTGCTGTTTGGTGTAGTTTGCATGGGAATCGGCATCAAGTTGATGGAGCGGCGGACTTATTAGGAGTGGTTTTGGAGAGTTGGGAGTAAATGCAGGAAAGTTGGGAGTATTTCATGCTGAGTTGGGAATAAACGAATAGAAGTTGGGAGTATTCAGCATAAAGTTGGGAATAAATAAGATTTTCAGCAAAAAGAATTTTCTCAAAGTTCTTAAACAGACAGTCCAATAAGCCGGTTTTCGGCATACTGGACTGTCTGTTTTATTTTCCTGATGAAGTTGCGGCACAAAGAGAAACACTTTCAAACACGTCACTTTCCAGAATCGCCCGTGTCGTGTAAACTGTATAAGGTTAAGAGTGAATGAGATGTATTGGTATTTTGATTTTTATTGATTTCAACTATAGATTCAGAAAAGAGTCAGGAACGAAAGGATTGGAATGGAATTATGAAAGAGAATTTTTGGCAGGATCTGCCGCGGCCGTTTTTTGTATTGGCGCCGATGGAAGACGTGACAAATGTCGTGTTCCGCCATGTAGTGGCTGAAGCGGCTCGTCCGGACGTGTTTTTTACCGAGTTTACGAATACGGAAAGCTATTGCCATCCTGAAGGGATATTCAGTGTGCGCGGACGTTTGACGTTTACAGAAGACGAGCAGCCGATGGTCGCCCATATCTGGGGCAATAAACCTGAGCATTTCCGCGAAATGAGTATCGGCATGGCCAAACAGGGTTTTAAAGGTGTCGACATTAATATGGGATGTCCTGTGCCAAACGTTGCCGCTAAAGGTAAAGGCAGTGGCTTGATCAATTACCCGGATAACGCAGCCGAGATTATCCAGGCGGCGAAAGCGGGCGGATTGCCGGTCAGCGTCAAAACACGACTTGGTTATACGAGCGTAGATGAATGGAGAGGCTGGTTGACGCATGTCCTCGAACAGGATATCGCCAATCTGTCGATCCATCTGCGGACGAAAAAAGAGATGAGCGCGGTGCCGGCACATTGGGAATTGATTCCTGAAATCAAGCAATTGCGTGATGAAATCGCACCGGATACATTGATAACGATCAATGGTGATATTCCTGACTACAAGACAGGCATGGAACTGGCTGAGAAATACGGCATTGACGGCGTCATGATTGGGCGCGGAATTTTCCACAATCCGTTCGCTTTTGAAAAAGAACCGAGAGAGCACAGCAGTGAAGAATTGTTCGATCTTCTGCGCCTGCATCTGGATCTTCATGATAAATATTCTACGGACATCGAGCCGATTGCATTCAAACCGCTGCGCCGCTTCTTTAAGATTTATGTTAAAGGGGTCCGGGGCGTCGGTGAATTGAGGAACGAATTGATGTACACGGAGACGACGGATGAAGTACGTACCTTGCTCAATAATTTCGAGGCTTTGAGCAAAGTATAGAACTCCGGAAACAATTGAAAAAAGCGCAATCCTCGATTTAATAGGGATTGCGCTTTTATATATTTTGCATTAAATTCTCGCGATTAATATTTCGATCAATTTTTCATTGAGCATATTTTTTTCCTGGAGAAGAGGCAGGGCCCGCTTGCCGGTCTCCACTTCTTCGACAAAGATGATTTCACGCCTGACGGTATTGGAAAAGCAGATCAAATACTTCTTGTCGTTATAATCTATGACGCTGAACCGTGTTCGATCTGAAAGAAACCAATTTGGAGATACCACTGGGTGCCCGCCTTTGCTGATGGATTTTAAAACAGTATGACATGATTTGGAAAGCAAGTAAATAAAAAACCCCCTTATGATGGGAGTTTGAAAATGTTGTTTCGGTTGATGTGTTCGTCGATCACCGCTGCCGCTTCTTCTACAGAATTGTAAAGTTCAACTGCTTCTGTCTCAAGGAAGGTCAATTCCAGGGTAGTGGTATTGGGAATACAACGGACACTGATTAAGTCTTTATTTTCCAATGTGAATGTCTGTATAATCCGGACATTGTTATATTGGCATATCGTGCTTAATAAATCACTTATATGATTTTTTTTCAATGGAATTCTCCTTTCCGAAATGGAAAGTGACTAAAGAAAGTCTCAAAGAATCCATGTGTTTAATTGATTACTTAATTAAGTATAGCACAGTTTCCTGTAAATGGATATGTCAGCACCCATAGAGACTGAAATTTCGAATAGTAAGACGGCAGGCAAGAATGGCAAGTCCGTGCTATAATGAGGAACTTGGAACATCATATTGCTCCTGATCCAATGGATGCCTGAATTCCACATACCAATAAAATACAGAGGTGTAATAACATGAATAAACGATGGACAATAGAAAAGATAAGAGAGTTTACTGAAAAAAATTCAACCAGCAAATTATTGTCGACAGAATATCACGGGTTTTCCCAAAAGCTGCTGTTCAAATGTGAATGTGGCAATAATTTCGAAAAGACATTTACAAAATTCAACAAGAACAACCAACGCAAATGTGATGTATGCCAACCGCCTAAAGAACCGCGTGGAGCATAATCTTATAGAAGAAAGGCTGATTTCTGTAACAGGAAATCGGCTTTTTTTATTGCTTTGATCAGTTTCAGGGGAATTCTTTCATCCAAAAGAATGAAATAAAAAAGTTAGAATAATTAGATAATTATGATTTACTTTATAAATAGTTAGGTGTAAAATATATGGAACAAGTGTTCTTATTTGGTGTACGCAGATTGGATATATAATCAACACTTTATTTACCTGTAGCTTATTCAATGGACTGTTCCTTAGTTTATGGGAAAGGGTGAGAAGAGTGGGAAGTGCAGGTCTTGGGCCGGGTACGGCTGAATGGGCAATTGAAGCGAAAGGTCTTGTGAAAGTTTTTGGTAAACACCGGGCAGTGGATGGCGTGGACTTGAATGTCAGAAAAGGGACTGTATTTGGATTTTTAGGGCCGAATGGTGCAGGGAAAACAACGACGATACGCGTGTTGGCGACTCTGTTGAAACCGGACGGCGGAGCAGCGAAGATTTTTGGCCATGACTTAAGTAAGGAAGGAGATGAAATTCGCAGCCGCATCAGTTTAACCGGACAATATGCCTCGATTGATGAGGATCTGACGGGGATAGAAAACCTGGTCATGATGGGCAGGTTGATGGGCTATGGGCGCGGGGCTGCAAAAGCGCGTGCTATGGAGCTGTTGAAAGCATTCGGACTGGAAGAAGCCGCGAAAAGACAGGTGAAAAATTATTCAGGCGGGATGCGGCGCCGTATTGATATTGCAGCCAGCATTGTGGTGACCCCTGAATTGCTGTTTTTGGATGAACCGACAGCTGGGCTGGATCCGAGAAGCCGGAATCAGGTCTGGGATATTATTCGGGCTCTTGTTGGGAGCGGCACCACCGTATTGTTGACGACGCAGTATTTGGAAGAAGCGGATCAATTGGCTGACCGCATTGCAGTCATCAACCAAGGGAAAATTATTGCAGAAGGCACCAGCAGTGAATTGAAGGCATCAATCGGCACAGGCACTTTAAATCTGCAATTGGTAAAAGCGGAAGAACGGCCACAGGCTGCAGCAATACTTGAAGATAAGCTGTCAGTAGCCGTGCATTTATTGCCTGATTCCACATCGCTGACCGCGCAGATCAACGATTCGTTTCTAGTGGCAGATGCGTTAAGTGAATTGGCGAGGAATGGGATTGCCGTAAGCGATTTTTCCTTCGGCCGCCCGAGCCTGGATGAAGTATTCCTGACACTGACCGGCTACGAAGCTGTACAGGATTCTAAACCTGAGGAGGCGGCAAAATGACTGGTTATATTGAGCAAAGAGAAAAGGATGCAAGTGAACTGAGGCTGAATGAATCGATCGCTTCAAGCGAACGGCCAAAACCGCCGAATGCTGTTGCTTCAACGATGGTTTTTGCTACGCGCGCATTGCTGCGGATTAAACATGTTCCTGAGCAGATGTTCGATGTGACCGTTTTTCCGGTCATTTTCCTGTTGATGTTCACATACTTGTTCGGTGGGGCTATCGCTGGATCGACGGAAGAATACCTTCAATTTCTGCTGCCTGGGATTTTGGTGATGACAGTGGCCCAAATTACGATGTATACCGGCATTGATTTGAACAATGATATTCGCAAAGGGATATTCGACCGCTTCCGGACGCTGCCGATTTGGCTGCCGTCCGCGTTGATCGGGTCATTGTTGGTCGATGTGGTCCGTTACTCGATGGCTTCAGTCATTATGATCAGTCTCGGGTTGATTCTCGGCTTTCGCCCAGAAGGCGGTGTGATGGGAGTAGCCGGCGCGATTGCTTTGATTTTGGTGTTTTCATTCAGTTTGTCATGGATTTGGACGGTTTGCGGATTGATTGTGCGTTCAGAAAAGGCATTGATGATGATCAGTTTTATGGTGCTGTTTCCACTGACATTTGTCAGTAATGTATTTGTCGATCCCCGGACTTTGCCCGCCTGGCTGGAAAGCTTCGTCGATGTCAATCCGATTTCGATACTGGCGACTGCTGTTCGTGGAGCCATGCACGGAACTGTAACTACGCAGCAAGTGGTATGGGTGTTTATTGTTTCCGTGATCATGACAGCGATTTTTGCACCGATTACGGTTTATTTGTATCGCAATAAGAAGTGAGTTGAGATGAACGGAAAAATGCTGATTTCCGCTTGGGGATTGGCATTTTTTACGTATCGAAGGAGATTTTATTTACGTTATAATAAGATAATTACATATAGCCCAAGGAGGCGGACAATGAAAGAAAAAGTTCGGGATACATTCAATCAAATGGCGAATGCCTATGAGCATTCGGTCGACAGTGAAAATTTATACAATGCCGAATACGAACGGCCGGCGATGATGGACCGCCTTGCCGTTGATTTGGCGGGAAAAAGAGTGTTGGATGCAGGATGTGCTGCCGGCTGGTACACCTCACAATTGTTGGTAAAAGGAGCGGAGGCAGTTGCAATCGACATGAGTCCGGAAATGGTCGAAGCAGCAAAAAGGCGAGTCGGTGACAAGGCACAGGTGATGTGTCTGGATTTGGAAAGTCCATTGCCTTTTGAAGAAGAATCATTCGATCTGATTCTGAGTTCGCTGACTTTGCATTACCTGCAGGATTGGGAAGCGACGTTCAAGGAATTCCAGCGGATTCTAAAACCTGGAGGAACCTTTTTGTTTTCAGTCCACCATCCGTTAACTGATCTCCGTCTGTTGGACAAGGCGAAGTATTTTGAGACAGAATTGATTGTTGACGAGTGGAAGAAAGATGGTAAATCATTCAAAGTGCCTTTTTACAGAAGACCGTTAAATGAAATACTGAACAAAACGCTGGAACATTTTACTGTCATTAAAGTCATCGAACCTCAACCGACATTGAATTTTAAAGAACGGAATCCCGTGGGCTATCGGAAACTGATGGGAAGCCCGAATTTTCTTATAGTCGAATCAAAGAAAAACGATGGCACCATTTGATATTCGATAGGGCAATGGGACCCATAGGGAATCCGGAACCGAAGTATATAATCCATAAAAAAGCTCCGAATG
>CAZGMW010000023.1:0-11634 GCA_964526895.1 uncultured Planococcus sp.
AGCGCATCGTCCGGGAATATGCCGAGAAGGCAGCTTATTATAAATCACTGCAAAATTGAGAACTATTAACCGATATTCCGCAAAACAGCTTCGCTTTCCTGGGGGCTCGTGCTGAGCTAACTCGGGCTCCTTATCCTTCGCCCGAGTGGATCTCAGCACTTCGCTCGAAACACAGTTGGAAAGCCAACTGCGTTTCTGTTCCCCTGGGAGTCTTCGCTGTTTTGCTCCATATCTTTGATCACTTTCTATAAAGGAAGTTCATTTAAGTCTGCATTAAACAAGAAATTAGACAACGAAATTTTAAACAGAACCAGAATGAAGCGACAGGCGGTGAAGGGCAAAGATGTGCTCCTGCATCGCTTCGCTGCTTCGTCGCAAAGACTTGTCCTCGCAAGCTTCGGCCAATGTCTTTCCTGCGGGACCTAGAGCGTGACTGAGACCCCGCAAGAGCGGCAGCGATGGGAGGCTCAGGCCGCTCCCCGCGGAAAGCATCCGCCTGGAGCGGAATGATTGAAGAAATCAATAGTTTCTCGACAACCTTTGAAAGCTCCTCTTTAATAGAGGAGTTTTTCTTTTTTGAGCTGTTAAGGTTTACATTGCCTTGAAACTGACTTATACTTTTAAAATGTAAATCGTAATCATTCTTACTTAGAAAAGAGGCGGCAATATGGAAGCGCCATTGATTGAAATCAAAGACATCAGTTTTGAATATGAAGAGACAAAAGCGCTCGATAACATCTCGATGAAAGTCGAAAAAGGCGATTTCCTCGCGATTTTAGGACCTAATGGATCGGGTAAGTCGACATTGCTGAAAATCATGCTCGGGTTGATTAAACCGACAAAAGGGTCTATCAAATTATTCGGAGTGGACTCCAAAAACTTCAAACAACGCGAATGGATCGGTTATGTCTCACAGAAGTCCAATTCATTCAATTCGGGGTTCCCGGCTACTGTAAAAGAAGTGGTGGCAGGGGGGCTCGCTAAAAAAGCAGGTCTTTTCCGCCGTCTTCCAAAAACGGTGGATGAAGAAGTACTGGATGCATTAACGTCTGTAGGGATGGAAGGTTTTCGCGACCGCAGCATCAGTGAATTATCCGGCGGGCAACAGCAACGGGTATTCATCGCCCGCGCCTTGGTGGCAAAACCGAAAATGCTGATTCTGGATGAGCCGACAGTCGGTATTGATCACCAAAATGTACAGGCATTTTACGATATGCTGGCTGCTCTTAATCGGGAAAAGGACATTACGCTTGTTATGGTTACACACGATGTTGACACGGTGACAGACCGGATTTCCCACGTGGCCTGTTTGAATCAGACCATCCATTTCCACGGCTTTAAAGAGCAATTCCAAACTTTAAGTGATGAAGAACGCGCATCCTGGTATGGGCATTCTGTCCGCAAAATCCATCATGTGGGAGGCGGACATTGACCATGATTGATGCAATTTTTACTTATGAATTTCTACAAAATGCTTTTGGCGCGGGTTTGATCATCGGTGTCATTGCACCGCTGCTCGGTGTGTTCATTGTCGTCCGCCGGCTGTCACTCATTGCAGATGCATTAAGCCACGTAACGCTTGCGGGTATTGCCGGCAGTCTCTATTTAAGCCAAAGCGTCGCCGTTTTCTCGGCATTGAATCCACTGTTCCTGGGGATAGCTGCTTCTGTAGGCGGTTCGGTTTTAATTGAACGGCTGCGAACACTCTACAAGCATTATGAGGAATTGGCAATACCAATCATTCTGTCCGCTGGCATCGGTTTTGGCGCCATTTTCATCTCTTTGGCACAGGGATTTTCAAATGATCTTTTCGGCTATCTGTTCGGATCGGTTTCAGCTGTAAGCAGGCAAGACTTGCTGATCGTCATGGCTATCGCTATAGTGGTCCTTGCATTCATCGTAATATTTTTCAAAGAGCTTTTCGTTTTATCATTTGATGATGAATACGCCAAAGCTTCCGGTTTGCCTGCTAAATGGATCCATTTTATGTTCATGATCGTAACGGCACTCGTCATAGCGGGTTCGATGCGCATCGTGGGAATCCTGCTGGTGTCGTCTCTGATGACAATTCCTGTAGCAGCTGCTATGCGTGTATCTAAAAGCTTTAAACAGACCATTACACTGTCCATCATTTTTGGTGAAGCATCCGTCATTGCTGGCCTTATCTCGGCTTTCTATTTTGATTTGGCGCCGGGCGGAACGATAGTGGTTACATCGATTTTATTATTATTGCTTGTTTTGGTTTATAAAAAAATTGCTGTAAGTGTGAAGAGAGGGGCGATCGCATGAATCTTGTAAAGGCGTGGGATATTCTGAAGGAAAATGGCTATAAGGAAACTTCAAAGCGCAATCAGATATTGGAGTTGTTTATGAATGACGACCGTTACTTGACTGCTCGTGATCTTCTGGATGTCATGCAGAAGGATTATCCAAGCATGAGTTATGATACGGTCTATCGTAATCTGGCGACTTTTGTCAGCGTCGGAATTCTGGAAGAGACTGAACTTTCAGGAGAGCGCCATTTCCGGATGCACTGCGAAAGTGATTCACATCATCATCATTTCATCTGCATGGACTGCGGCAAAATAAAGGAAATTCAGATGTGCCCGATGGATATGCTCGGAGCGGCGCTGCCAGCCTATGAAATTGACAACCACAAATTCGAAATTTACGGTAAATGTCCTGCGTGTAAATAATAATTAGTTGAAAAAAAGCCGATTGCTGGGATGCAATCGGCTTTTTTCTATTTGTTTTGTGTTGTTAACGCGCTTTGTATGCCAAATTCGTTATCAACCCATTGTTCGGCTTCAAGCCAGTTGTAAACCCGAATGACTTTTTCAGGAATTGGATCCTGGTTATATGGAGTGTTGAACAATATAACTGGAATATCCAGCTCTTCACTGATTTCTACAGCATTGTCATGCTTGTCCTCGAAAAAGAGGTCCACATTATGGCGTTTCGCTGCCGCAATCTTTTTGTGAGTGCCGATCAATTCTATATGATCATATGCGATCGCGTGTTTCTTGAACCATTCATATGTGATATCCATTACGTTTTCACCGCGAGCGGATATATAGAATAATTCATATTGCTCTTTCCACTGGTTCAGAATATTTTTAGCGTTTTCCGATACCGGGGAAGAAGCGTAAATGGTTGATTCCGCTTCCCGGAACCAGGAATAGAATTCTCCGGGTTCCAGATGGGGAAGGGCGGATGTAAGGTCATATTCCTTAATGTCATCCAACGTCAACTCACTGTTGAATTGCTTGTTTATATGGGGAATCAATGAAGTGGGAGATGTAACAGTCCCATCTATATCAATACCAAAACGATATCTCATAGCATCACTACCTTAAACTTGTTGTTTTTCCGCTTCCGCTTTTTCTGCGGCTTGCTTGTCGAAATACTCCTGAGCAAGTTTATCGATTTCCACTTTCAATTCTTCGACCATCGTCGCTTCAGGAACTTTGCGTACTGTTTTCCCTTTCATGAACAGCAATCCTTCACCGCGGGCACCCGCGATGCCGATATCCGCTTCACGCGCTTCTCCCGGTCCGTTTACCGCACAGCCAAGAACAGCTACTTTCAGCGGAGCTTTGATATGGGAGATATATTCTTCGACTTCATTGGCAATCGAGATCAAATCAATTTCGATTCGTCCGCATGTTGGGCACGAAATCAATGTTGCGGCATTTGATGAAAGGCCGAACACTTTCAGCATTTCACGAGCCACTTTCACTTCTTCGACCGGATCGGCACTGAGTGAAACACGAAGTGTGTTGCCGATGCCTTTTTGCAGCAATGCGCCAAGGCCGGCTGCAGATTTTACTGTTCCCGAGAACAGGGTTCCCGATTCAGTTATGCCGAGATGCAGCGGATAATCAAAAGCTTGTGATGCTTTTTCATATGCTTCTACGGCCAACTGCACGTCAGACGCTTTCAGTGAAACAATGATGTCGTGGAAATCGAGGTCTTCGAGGATCTTGATGTGGTGAAGAGCACTTTCAACCATGCCATCAGCAGTCGGATAACCGTATTTCTCTAAAATTTTTCGTTCTAAAGATCCGGCATTTACGCCGATGCGAATTGGAATGCCTTTTGCTTTACATGCATTGACAACGGCTTCAACTTTTTCGCGGCGGCCAATATTGCCTGGATTGATCCGAATTTTATCAGCGCCTTGCTCGATTGCGATCAACGCTAATTTATAATCAAAATGGATGTCCACAACAAGCGGTATGTTGATGCGCTCTTTAATTGCACCGATTGAATAAGCGGCGCGCTCATCTGGACAAGCTACGCGGACCACCTGGCAGCCTGCTTCTTCAAGGCGAAGAATTTCAGCGACTGTCGCTTCCACGTCATGAGTTTTTGTTGTGGCCATACTTTGTATGAATAATTCATTGCTGCCGCCGATTGTGATGTCTCCAACTTTAACGGGGCGTGTGTTTGAACGGTGAATGATCTCACTCATCAATTATCTCTCCTTTTGGGATAATGCGGCTGATGCAGCCGATCCCGCTTTTCTACTGCCGGATTGATGCAGGATTATGATTCCTGTCCGGTTCTAATGGATTCCTATTGCTATTTTAGCAGTCAAGCAATGGATAACACAAGAAAGAATGGTTGAGGCATTATTTGTGTGCAGGTGGCATTTTGGGGTAATACTTGATCGCCAGGTATAAATAAACCAATGCCAGCATCGATAATAGGGAAGGCAGCCATTCATTTTCTACCATAAAGCCGGTGATAAATGACAGTATTGTCGGAAATGTGACGCTGAGGGACGCCGTCCGCCATAGATTCCGATATTCGCCGCGGCGTTTCATACCTTTTAAAATTAAGATCCCGATTCCCGCAAATAAGCTTATCTTGATGAAATGATAAAGGGTGGTGGAAACAAAGAGCAGGATGAATGCAAATGGATATAAAAGCCACTCGATTTCTTCTATATAAATGAGCAATCCTTCCAAATCTCCTGAAACACCCTGCAGTCCAATGTAAAATTCAATAAAAGCTGCAATGGTGAGCAGCAGGATAAACAAAAAAACAAAGCGCATGATTTTACCTATCGGCAGTATTCTGACGGCCGCCTGCTTTTTAGGTTCCATCAAACTGGCTTTCAGCAATTGATAAATATTCAATTTCATCTTCCTTTCATTCATATCCTAATCCTATCACGATATTAATCCCAATAAATTATGCTTTGTTACGGGAATGTAAATTTTTATTAAAGGTATTTACAATTGGCTATAGAACTATTCATAATAGACAAGGTGTCAATATGATAATCTAGGAGTGAATGTAAATCGTGGAAATGAACTGGACAGAAATGCTCTTTATCTTCTTCGGGGGATTAGGGATATTCCTATTCTCAATTAAGTACATGGGGGACGCATTGCAAAAAGCTGCAGGAGATAAACTGCGCAATATTTTAGACCGCTTTACCACCAATCCTTTTATGGGTGTTTTATCAGGTATTCTTGTGACGATCCTGATCCAATCCAGTTCAGGGACAACAGTAATTGTAGTGGGCTTGGTAAGCGCCGGATTTATGACACTGCGTCAAGCCATTGGTGTAATCATGGGGGCCAATATCGGTACGACTGTCACAGCATTCATCATCGGGCTCGATGTAGGAGCTTATGCTTTGCCCATCATTGCAATTGGGGCATTTATGATTTTCTTCTTCAAAAAGAATAAAATTCAGAATCTCGGGCAAGTCGTTTTCGGGTTTGGTGGATTATTCTACGGACTCGAGCTAATGAGCGAAGGAATGAAGCCGCTGCGTGAATCACAGGCTTTCATTGATATGACGATAAACTTAAGTGAGATGCCGATTCTCGGAGTAGCGGTAGGTACTATTTTCACGCTTATAGTCCAAAGTTCAAGTGCGACAGTCGCCATATTGCAAGGATTGTACGCTGAAAATATTTTGGATTTGCAGGCTGCTTTGCCAGTATTGTTTGGTGATAATATTGGAACGACGATTACAGCAGTTTTGGCTGCACTTGGTACATCTGTCGCTGCCAGACGCGCCGCAGCAGTGCATGTATTGTTCAATATTGTAGGCTCGATTATTTTCCTGATTCTTATCATTCCATTTACAGCATATATCGAATGGATTACAACTCTTTTAGGGCTGGAGCCGAAAATGCAGATCGCTTTCGCACATGGTTCCTTTAACGTTGCAAATACCATCATCCAATTCCCGTTGATTGGTTTGTGGGCGTATCTCGTTACTAAAATGATTCCAGGCGAAGAAGTGTTAATCGAATTCAAGCCGAAGCATCTTGACGTCCACTTTATCGAACAATCCCCTTCGATAGCGCTTGGCCAGGCGAAAGAGGAAATTCTTCGCATGGGCCAGTATTCGGTTCAGGGGCTCCAGGAAACATATGAATATCTGAAAACCAAAAGTTCCAAGAATGCAGAAACCGGCTATCAGCTGGAAGATGCAATCAACAATCTTGACAGTAAAATCACTGACTATCTCGTACTGATTTCTGCAGAATCAATTTCTGCTGCAGATTCAACACGACATACAATGTTGATGGAAACTGTTCGTGATATTGAACGGATTGGAGATCATTTTGAAAATATTATCGAATTGATCGATTATCAAGTCAATAACCGAGTGAACCTTACTGAAGATGCAATGGAAGACTTGAGGGAAATGTTCACATTAACAATTGCTACTGTACAAAAATCTTTAGACGCACTTGATACGACTAGCCATGAGCTTGCGCGTGAAGTAGCGGAGCAGGAAGACCTTATCGATAAGATGGAACGCAAATTCCGCAAGAAACATATTCTTCGTTTGAATGAAGGAGCATGTACTGCACAGGCTGGAATCGTATTCGTCGATATCGTCAGCAATCTTGAGCGGATCGGGGATCACTCCGTGAATATTGCGGAAGCCATTCTTGGAAACCGTGCTTAAGAAAAGCGGAAACGGCCGTTGAAGTCTGCACACAGAAACACCTTCTCCAAAACAGTTTCATATCCTTAATATTCTCCCTTTCATCTTTCTTTACATTTTTTAAAATGTAAGGCACGATGGAAGGGAGTTTTTTAATGCAGTAAAATTACAGGTTACATCAAAGGCGAGAAAGCTATAAATGAAGCTTAGTTCTGTCTGTTCTGCGGCCCAGCCTCTCGAATTGCTGCGGGTTTCTCAGGACGAAGCTGTTACAGTCGCTTTTTTGTGTACAGTCTCCAAAAATGGGGATGAGTGCCATCGTTTTTAAAAGGGAGGAATTGCTATGGAAGTGATTGGTTGGATTGTTGTATTGCTGTTTTTTGTCGTTGGATTTATCGGCTTGGTGTATCCCGTAATACCCGCTGTGTTGTTTATTTTCGGCGGGTTTCTCATGTATGGCCTGTTTTTTGATTTTGCGGATTTGCCTTGGTGGTTCTGGCTTATCCAGATTCTGTTCGTAGGTTTGCTGTTCAGCGCGGATGCCTTATCCAATGCCTATAGCGTCAAACGCTTTGGTGGTTCAAGGGCTGGTTTTTGGGGCAGTATGCTCGGCCTCATCATCGGTCCATTCGTCTTGCCGATCATCGGCATCATTATTGGACCTTTTGTCGGGGCAATCGGGGCGGAATTGATTTTCAACCGGTCAAATTTTAAACAGGCATTCAGATCAGGAATCGGTTCGGTCGTCGGGTTTATTACGTCGGTCTTTACAAAAGGCATCATTCAATTGGTCATGGTGATTTTGTTCTTTTTTGTAGTCTGACTCAGTCGAAGGTCTGATTAAATTGGATGTTCATGCATTTTAATTGTATCAACTTGTAAACTTTGATACGCTAGGAAAGTAGAACAATAGACTCAAGGAGGAATTTAATCATGGCTTATGAATTACCGGAACTACCTTATGCGTATGACGCACTGGAACCACACATCGACAAAGAGACGATGAATATTCACCACACGAAACACCATAATACTTACGTAACGAATGTTAACGCTGCCTTGGAAGGCCACGACGATCTTTCTTCAAAATCTGTGGAAGAATTGATTTCTGATTTGAACGCTGTTCCTGAAGACATCCGTACAGCTGTACGCAATAACGGAGGCGGACATGCCAACCACTCATTATTCTGGCAATTATTGACTCCAAACGGCACTGGCGCTCCATCAGGCGCTCTTGCTGAAGCAATCGACAGCAAGTTCGGCAGCTTTGACGAATTCAAAACAAAATTCGAAAATGCCGGCAAAACTCGCTTCGGTTCAGGATGGGCTTGGCTTGCAGTATCTAACGGTGAATTGGAAGTAACTTCAACTGCCAACCAGGATTCTCCATTGATGGACGGCAAAACGCCGATTCTTGGAGTTGACGTTTGGGAGCATGCTTACTACTTGAAATACCAGAACAAACGCCCTGACTATTTGGCTGCTTTCTGGAACGTAGTAAACTGGGATGAAGTTTCTAAACGCTTCGAAGCTGCAAAATAATTAACTGCAAATGAAACCTGACACACACTTTTTTCGTCTGAAAAAGTGTGTGTTTTTTATTGTTCGATGATATACTAGCTTTTGGATATTTCACCGAAAGGAGATCCTTTATAAATGACCCAACCCAACAAGAGGAGAGTAAGCCAGGCGAAGTCGAAGCTGAAATCCCATACCGTCTTTCGCATGAATGTCCTGTTCTTTTCAATTTTCCTGCTTTTCTCGATACTGATCCTAAGACTCGGCTACCTGCAGATTGTAAAAGGTGAAGATTACGCACGTGCACTGGCCAGAACAGAAGAAGTGCCGGTCAATACCAGTGTGCCGAGAGGCCGGATTTTTGACAGCGAAGGCCGTGTGCTGGTCGATAATGATCCGGTCAACGCCATTACTTATACGGCGATGCAGACGACTAAACGCTCTGAAATGCTTGAAACCGCCAGAGAACTGGCGAAATTGATAGAAAAAGATGATAAGCGAGTAACAGAACGGGATATACAGGACTTTTATATAATGCTTCATCCAGAAGAAGCAACAGCTAAAGTAACAGATGAAGAAAGAGCGGCTATACAGAAAGAAGAAATAACTGAAAAAGAAAAACAAAGAAAAATCGATACACTGATCCGCGAAAAAATTACGGAAGAAGAATTGGCCAGCCTGACTGCAGAAGATATCGAAGCACTGGCGATTTTCCGTGAAATGACGTCGGGCTACGCTCTGTCACCACAAATCATTAAAAATGAGGGTGTGACACCGGAAGAATTTGCCCGTGTATCAGAAAGATTGACCAATCCTAAATTAAAAGGCGTTAACACTATTACAGATTGGAAACGGGTTAAAACCAGTGATCTGACAATTCTTGGCAGCACTACAACGCCGGAGCAGGGGATTCCTTCCACCAAACTGGATTACTACCTGGCCCGGGACTATTCCCGAAATGACCGAGTTGGGACAAGTTTCCTTGAGGAACAGTACGAAGAAGTGCTTCAGGGACAGAAATCGGTTGTCAAAAACATTACTGACGGCCGAGGAAGGGTCATAGACACCATTCCATCTGATGCAGGCAAACCAGGTAAGGATATCATGCTGACAATCGACAGTGAACTGCATTCTTCTCTGGAAGATATTGTTGAAAGGAACTTGCGTGAACTAAAAGCTGGACCGAATTCACAATTAGTCAAAGATGCTTATTTGGTCATGATGGATCCGCGGACAGGCGAAATCCTATCGATGATCGGCAAACGGATTGAACGTGATGAAAACGGCCAGATGGTGATTCAAGATCATTCATATGCAGCCGTTACAGCAGCTTATGCATCTGGATCAGCCGTTAAAGGTGCGACTCTTTTGACTGGTTATGCACAAGATGCAGTCAATATGGGAGACGTCTTAATCGATGAACCTTTAAAAATAAAAGAGACAGATCCAAAACGTTCAATTTTCAATAAAACGCAATTCAACAGAATACCGATGACGGATTTAAAGGCGATTGAAAGATCATCCAACGTTTATATGTTCAAGATTGCGTTGGCAATAGCTAATGAAACTTATGAATATAATGAGCCGATTAATATTCCTTCAAGCAGTTTCGATATCATGAGAAATTCATTTGCCCAGTTTGGATTGGGTGTGAAAACTGGCATCGATCTTCCTTTTGAAGGAACCGGCTTTAGAGGAGGCTCTGACGACGGAGGTACTTTGCTCAACTTTGCAATAGGGCAATATGATACTTATACGCCGATGCAATTGGCGCAATATATATCCACTATTGCTAATGACGGATATCGCATGGAGCCTCATCTTGTGAAAGAAATACGAAGCGCTTCGACAGACGGTGAAAGTCTGGGACCGGTGGAAACCGCTATTGAACCCAAGATACTCAACCGCATCAGTAATCCCCAAGTTGAAATCGATCATTTGAAACAGGGGATGCGCAATGTGTATATAGGAAAAGACGGTTCCGCAAGGTCTTATTTTAAAGACACAGAATATACAGCCGCCGGCAAAACCGGAACAGCTGAAGTCTCTTATTATGACGACAAGGAAAATCCGTACTACACCAAAGACTCCATTACTACGACGCATGTCGGATTTGCACCTTATGAAGATCCGGAAGTCGCTTACGCGATTATGATTCCTTATATCACAACAGACCCGAGTATCGTGCCACCGACAAGCAATGAAATTGCACGTGAATCTTTGGACAAATACTTTGAACTGCGCAAAACCAGGTCAGAAGAATCGCCTTCCATCATCAAACCTCCTTATTCAGATGAAGTGATTGAAGAAGGTGAAGAAGAAGCGGTCGATATTGAAAACGAATAAACCGGAAAGCCCGTGCTGCGATTATGCAGTACGGGCTTTTTTGGTTCATTTATAAATAGCATCCGGTTGATTCAGGCATTTACAATATCTTAACAATCCCTTTATATGTCCTCAACAATCATTCTTTATAGTTAGGAATGTAAACAAAACAAACTATTTGGGGGCGTAACAGATGAAAAAACTGGAAATTCAAAATGGCTTCAACAATTCTCGGATCGGCATTGCTTTTGGGAGCATGCGGCGATACCGATGAAGCAACTGAAACGGAAGCAAATGGTTCAGAAACTGCTGGTGAAGTTGAAGGTACAGTTGTAGGAGATGGTTCATCTACTGTAGCACCAATCCTGGAGGGTATCGTTGAAGAGTACGCTGGAGTTCAGCCAGGTGTGCAGGCAACAGTTGGTGTTTCCGGAACGGGTGGAGGCTTCGAAAAGTTCATCGCCGATGAAACTGATTTCTCCAATGCATCACGTCCTATAAAAGAAGAAGAAATAGCCGCGCTTGAAGAAGCCGGAATCGACTATACAGAATTTCTGTTGGCTTACGATGGTTTGTCAGTAGTAGTCAACGCTGAAAATGATTTTGTGGACAACCTTACAGTCGACGAGCTGAAAAAGCTGTGGGTGGAAGATGGTTCTACGAAAATGTGGTCCGATATCAATCCTGAATGGCCAGAGGAAGAAATCATCTTTTACTCACCGGGTACTGCATCAGGAACGTACGATTACTTCAACGAAGTTATTCTTGAAGAAGAAGACATTGTCAGTTCAGCCACTCTTTCAGAAGATGATAACACTTTAGTGCAGGGAATCCAGGGAGATCCTAACGCAATGGGGTACTTCGGTTAC
>CAZGMW010000024.1:0-11609 GCA_964526895.1 uncultured Planococcus sp.
ATCAATCGTCTTCCCGACAGTTCCAAAAGGCACAGGACGCGTCCGCAATATGCCGACTGCCGCCCATACGAAAGAAATGCTCGACCAGGCAATTGCGATTTATGAAAAAGTCGGTAAAGAGCTTAACATCATTAAGTAAAGAAGAGTCGCCCCTCTGGAGATGCCGGAGGGGCGATTTTTTTGGTGGTAGCAAAAATCAGGTCATGCGATGAAGAAATTTTAACCGTATATGGTAAGCGGTCAGTATCACGCGGTTTAAAAGTCATTGTGTTTTTTAAACGAACAATTTATAATGTCAGTATATCGAATGCTGTCAAATCAATATATAGAGTAATTTATTTGTGTTTTTACAGAGGACATTTGTTTTAATTGAGAGGAGCTTATAACATGAAACGAATTATGATTACTGGTGCCCTGGGACAGATCGGATCGGAATTGACCGGGAAATTACGCGGGATTTACGGGGCTGACAATGTCTTGGCTACGGATATCCGTCCATCAACTGATACAAGCGGTCCATTTGAGCTTCTGGATGTAACAGATTCACAAAAAATGCACGACCTTGCCAAAGATTTTGGCGCGGATACGATGATGCACATGGCTGCGTTATTATCGGCTACGGCAGAAGAAAAACCGTTGCTTGCCTGGAATTTGAATATGGGCGGCCTGGTCAATGCGCTGGAAGCTTCACGTGAGCTCGGCATGCAATTCTTTACGCCAAGCTCGATTGGAGCTTTTGGACCGTCTACGCCGAAAATGGACACGCCTCAGGATACTTTACAGCGCCCAACAACCATGTATGGCGTCAATAAAGTCGCAGGCGAATTGCTGTGTGATTATTATTACCAGAAATTTGGCGTCGATACACGCGGTGTCCGGTTCCCTGGGTTGATTTCCTATGTAGCGCAGCCTGGTGGAGGCACAACCGATTATGCGGTCGATATTTACTACAAGGCTTTGGAACAGGGAAGCTATACATCTTATATCGATAAAGGGACCTACATGGATATGATGTATATGCCGGATGCGCTCCAGGCGATTGTCGATTTGATGGAAGCGGATGCGGACAAGCTTGAACATCGCAATGCATTTAATGTAACAGCTATGAGTTTCGAGCCCGAACAGATTGCAGCCTCTATCCGCAAACACATTCCGGATTTCAAGATGAATTATGAAGTTGATCCCGTGCGCCAGGCGATCGCAGCCAGCTGGCCGGACAGCATCGATGCTTCCGCAGCGAAAGAAGAATGGGGTTTTAAAACAGCCTATGATCTGGATGCGATGACTGCCGATATGCTGAACAAACTGAAAGCAAAACTTCAAAGCGCATAAAATAAAAAAGTCATCCGCAATTGCGGATGACTTTTTTTGTGTTTGTTAAAAAATTAAATGGGCAACACCAGCGATTATTGGTAAAGAAATAATCGTACGGAGAAGGAAAATGACAATCAGGTCGAAAATATTAACAGGGATTTTAGATCCAAGCAATAGGCCACCGACTTCTGACATATAGATGAGCTGAGTGACCGATACTGCAGCCACGACAAACAGCGTCATCTGTGATTCGATTAGGCCTTCTGCCAAGATGACGGGCAAGAACATGTCCGCAAATCCGACGACCATGAGCTGTGCGGCTTCTTCCGCTTCCGGAATGCCCAGCAAGTTAAGGTAAGGGATAAAAGGTGCTCCCAGAATTACGAAAAGGTCCGTATATTCAGCAAGGATCAAAGCAATGGTACCAAACGCCATGACAACTGGAGCAACTCCAATCCACATATCCAGAACGTTTTTTAATCCATCCTTGAAGAATTTCCCCAGTGAACGGTTTTGATTGGCTTTCTCAAGCGCCAATTCCAACCCGTGTTTCACAGGGTGACTGTTTTCGGGAATATCTTCCGTTTGTGATTCCTGCGGCTGGCCGTCAGCGAATACACGTTCCTTGCGAGATAGCGGGTAAATTCGGGGCATAATCAGTGCAAGGATGATACCAGCCAGAATAACCGTTCCATAATACTGCAGGAAATATTCACTCATTCCGACTCGGGTAATAACAACGATAGCGAATGTAATAGATACCACAGAAAATGTCGTCCCAATAATAGCTGCTTCTTTACGTGTATAGCGGTTTTGCTCATACTGCTGATTTGTCAAAAGCACACCGATCGTACCATCACCGACCCATGAGGCCAGTGCATCAATGGATGAACGGCCAGGAAGAAGGAACAGCGGCCGCATGATTTTTACCATGAGCGATCCGAAAAACTCGAGAAGTCCGAAGTTCATGAGCAGCGGAAGCAAAAGTCCAGCAAACAGGAAAATGGTGAACAGGAAGGACAGCAAGCCTGCTTCAGGATCTAATAGTACACCTCCAGTAAATTCACTCCAAATCATTTCTGGCCCAAATTGGAAAACGAACATTAAAGCGAAGATCGCGCCAAGTACACGGACAATTGTCCAGAACCAATGGACATTAAATAGTTTTTCCTGAAAAGTGACTCTTTCATCGGCCCTAGGTGGCTTTTTCGTTATAAAAAGCAGAGAGCCGAGAGCTGCAATAATAAGAACTCCCGTAACGAACCAAGTTATAAAAGGAATAACAATTTCGGCAAGTGCAGCTGCCAAGATGGCCACGATAACTTGGACGCCCGCTTCCGTTTCAATCGGAACCATGAACAGCAAAATTCCGAGTAATGATGGGATGAGAAATAAGAGCCATGTTGATGTAGAAAACTTTTTCATTAACTTTCCCCTTTTCTTTGTGCATAAAAACACATTATGATTACTGATTATACAGCGCTTTTCCCCAAGAGAACGCTTTCAGTAATATTGTTTATTTTATCCGAAAAAACATAAAAAAACACCCCTATTTTTAATAAAGAAAATAAGGGTGCTAAGGACTTAGAAAGTTTCTTCGAAATCTTCTTCCCAACGGTAACGATAAAACCTCTCTTTTGTAAGCCAATTTTCCGTTTCGGTATCCCCTTGATCCAGCTTATGCTCCATTTCTTCAAGCATCCAGGCTGTTTGTGAGATGTGCGCTTTCATGGAAGCCATTTTATGGTCTCTGACTGGCGTGATGTCATAAATGACATCCGGTTTTCCAAGAACTTCGAGCGTGTTATTGGCGAAAGCCACACAATGCAGTTTCGGGCGGTCTTCCATCCGGCGGACAGCCCGGACAACCGCACGAGCTGTGGCTTCGTGATCAGGATGAACGGCGAAATCTGGATAGAATGTGATGATTAACGAAGGATTCAATTCTTCTATAAGCTCAGTCATCATACCGACCATTTTTTCATCATCTTCGAATTCAATCGTCTTATCACGCAGCCCCATCATGCGAAGGTCGGTTAAACCGATGGCTTCAGCCGAAGCTTTCAACTCTTTTTTTCGTATTTCAGGGAGTGACTCCCTTGTAGCAAAAGGCGGGTTGCCTAAATTCCTGCCCATTTCCCCAAGTGTCAGACAGGCATATGTAACCGGCGTACCTTGTTTGATATGTGTAGTCATTGTTCCCGACACGCCGAATGCTTCATCATCCGGGTGAGGGAAAACTACCAATACATGTCGTTCTTCTGGAATCGTCATATCTGTTCCCCCTTAATAACTGAAAGGTGTTTCGCTGATTTGCAGCGCCACCGCCAGCTTCCCTGTGCCGTCATGTCCAGCAAGCAACAAGCGGCCTTGCTCATCCATTTCGTAATGCGTGATGCCTTGAGCATATACCCAGCCATGCGGCAATTTCAAACCAACACGATGCGGGCTGTCTCCAACCACTTTGCCCAGCTCATAATTAATGACCACGTTGCGGATAAAAGCTCCGGCATTGAAAAACGCTTCATTAAAATGACTGGCATAGGATCCGTTCGTGGTTTCCAGATGAAGATAAACGTCTCTTCCGGCAAAGGCATCCAATTGAACCTGCAATTTTTTTACTTCTACTATTTCCACGATAAAACCCTCCTCAAACAATCCGTATCATTTAAGTATATTGAAAAATTCCAGAGAATGCGATTAGTTAGCTCTACAGCCCCTAAATAATGGTAGAATAATGAAAGAAAGAATTTTCCGAACAAGAGGGTGGAGAAAGAATGAAATTTTTGCTGAAGTTTTTTATCGCGGTAGTAGGAATTATCTTTGCCAGCAGTTTGCCGGTCCTCATAGCCGGCTGGCTGAACGGTGAATGGAGATGGAAAATATATTTCGAGTCCATCCGGATGACGCTGGGGGAATTATGGCCGATCCACGAAATCTCTTTTTTCAATTATCGAGCGCAAAAGCCGATGCCGTTATTTCCGAATATCTATGAATACATAAGCTACTCACTCGAAATTCTGTTTTTGGCTTTGCTGCTGGCAGTTGCCGTCTCGCTGGCTTTAACCGTCATTACGATGCTGCTCTCAGAAAAAGCACGGGAAAGAGTGAAATTGGCTCTCTATTTTATGGAATCGATTCCTGATCTCCTAATCATTATGTTGGCGCAACTGGCTGTTGTCCTGTTCTTCAAACAGACGGGTATTCTGATTTCCCAAATCGCCGCTATCGGTGATGATCGTATCTATTGGCTGCCGGTGTTGTGTCTCGCTATACTTCCAACCATTCAGTTATATCGTCTGGCGATGCTGACATTCCAGGAAGAAGAGCGGCAAATGTATGTGGACCTTGCAAGATCACTTGGATTTTCGAAAGTTTATATCGTATTGGTCCATATGTTCCGGAATGCCATCATCAGTGTCTTTTTCCAATCGAAGAAAACGATGTGGTTTATGCTGTCCAATCTTTTCATCCTTGAGCTGATGTTCAATCTGCCAGGAATTATGCTGTTTTTGCGGGATAATATGTATCCTGCCGGCTTCCTGGTTACAGTATTCAGTTTCTTCCTGCCGATGTTTTTACTGTACAGTTTCGGCGAATGGTATTTTATGCGCCGCTTGCGCGGAAAGGGGGCGGTGTAAATGTGGAAGCAACCTTATTTTGTCATCGGTTTCAGCATCATCGCGTTTTTCCTGGCAGGCAGCTTTGCCTACGAATGGATTTGGGGCAATGTTCCCCGTCAGATCCTTTATATTATGGAGAATGGCCGGGCGGTGGAAGGAACGCCGATTTCACCGAATTGGCAGTTTCCTCTTGGGTCTGATGAGTTTGGTTATGACCTTGTCGGCAAGCTCATGCTGGGTGCGAAATATACGATTCTCGCAGCTTTAGCGGTAGCTGCGCTTCGTATGCTGATAGCGGTGCCGTTGGGATATATTCTCGGTACTTACTTGGATAAGCACCGAAAATGGATTTCGAGCCTTGCCGATTCCATGCATTATATTCCGTTAACGCTTTTTGCCGCTTTTGTTTTGACACCTGTACTGTGGATGCCGCCTGAAGGCTTTACTAATACGATTTGGGAACGGATCGGCATACAGGTTGTTATAATGGCTTTACTGACGGTTCCGATTGTGGCGATATTGATTGCCAATGAAGCGGCATTGCTGCGGGATAAAGAATATATTCTTGCTGCAAAAACACTTGGTTCCGGCCGATTGCGCATCATTCGAAAGCATCTCTATCCTCAAATGCGGGAAAAAATTGCGGTGCTGTATGGGCAGCAGGTGATGGAGACGTTCATCGTTTTTGCGCATTTGGGTTTATTGAAACTTTTTCTTGGCGGCACGAAAGTCAGTTATGAACCCATGATGGCTGATCCACCCATGTCCATTTCTTATGAATGGGCCGGATTATTCGGTTCTACTTTCCGATATCTTCAAGGGGCGCCATGGCTGCCGCTCGCTCCCGTCCTGTTTATCGGACTGGTGATTTTTGCTGTTTCCCTGATGATGGAAGGCTACTTGCGTTCGAAAAATCCGAAAGTGAAAAAGCTGCGGAAAGCGAAAGCCGAAGAACCATTGGTCGAATGGAACCGTGAACAGCTCCGCAATAATCTGGTGCGGTTGAAAGAACAGAAACTAGTAAATGCAAAAGAGTAAACTAAAAACAGAACCCTTACGTTTTGTAAGAGTTCTGTTTTTTATTTTGAATCAGCAAGTACAGCATTAAAAGGATGAAGCCGGCTATGAAGGTACCCATATTCACATATAGTCCTGTTGTTTCTGTTACATCAAGGAAACTCATGACAAAGTCCGGTCCAAACAGAAAAATTGGAATAATGATGGTGATCCAGGTTTTTGACCAAATTGCGGAAAGTATGAAAATCAAAACGCCGGCAGCGGCAATAGCCCACATTACTTCTCGCGATGGCGTATAGAAAGGTTCCATGAAAAAGATATCAACAAACAGCACTGCTGACAGCAAGCCGACTGTAATTACCTGTAATCCAAGGAAGATGGAGAGTTCCTTTTTCTTAGACCATTTCTGTGTTGCCATCTGCCGGAATGTGAAAATATATGCACCAACGCTGGCCACCGCAATCAATGGAAAAGTGATCAACTTCAACAAAGAGAAACTCAAATCACCTCTGATGGCAGAACCGGTTATAAAATAAGCGACCAAAAGAAGAAGCAGCATCGGCATCATTTTGATCATGCCATAATAGTCAGTCGCCATCTCGCTGCTTATATTTCTCATATAAACTTCGGGAGATCCTCCTGTAACAGTATCAAGATTTTTGCCGCGGCTTTCCGCATCTTCTAAATGAGCGCGCAGCTCCTCAGCAATTTCTTTGATTTCAGAATCTTTTTTGCCGGATGTCATTAAATAAAGCCGCAAATCGTGGATGAACTCTTCACTTTCTTTGGATAATACCATTTAAATTTCCTCCTTTACGAGTCGATTGACGGATTCGGATAAACTTTCCCAGCGCTCTTTAAATTCAAGATATTCCTTTTCACCATCTGGCGTAAGAGTGTAATATTTGCGCTTGGGTCCATTCGGTGATTCTTTCATGACCGACTTGACAAAACCTTCTTTCTGAAGCCGCAGGAGTACCGGATAGATACTGCCTTCGCTGACCATCCTGAAACCATAGAGCTCGAGTTTCTCGATCATTTCATAGCCGTATGTTTCGCCTTTGTTGATAATGGCCAACAGGCAGCCGTCCAGGATTCCTTTGAGCATTTGGCTGGATGACATCGTTTCACCTCTTTCGCTATATTGTTATACAAGATACTTGATGATAGTATTACTACGTTGTAATACAATATAGCACATCAATAAAAATGGGGTCAACTACTTTGTATAACAAGTTAGTGGATTGCCTAGAAGGAACATTTCTGTGCGGCAGCGAATTAATTAATCTGCAAACAATTGAGTCAAAGGGGAAATGAAGATGGTTGAAATCAGAAGCTTATCGGAATGCACGATTGAACAAGGGGTGGAAGCGTGGAACAAAGGATTTGAAGGCTATCATTTTGATATGACGACAAAGCCGGAAGCTTTTAAAAAGAGGATGGAGCAGGAAGGGCTGTCAGCTGAATTGTCGGTAGTGGCTTTTGACGGCGAGGAACCGGTGGGGCTTGTGCTGAATGGGGTTCGGGAATCCGGCGGCAGAAGGATTGGATGGAACGGCGGTACAGGCGTGGCAATGGGCTGGCGCCAAAAAGGGGTAGGTATGCAATTAATGGAGAAGACACTTGAAATCCTGAAAGAACAGGATGTGGAAGTGGCGACTCTTGAAGCGATTTCTGGAAATAAGAAAGCAATCGAATTATATAAAAAGCTTGGCTATGAAATTGTAGATGATCTTCAATTCATGAAAATGGATGGAGCGGTTGAAAAAGTGATGGGTTTGGCGGGTAAATATGAAATTCGAAAGGCTGATCCGGAAGAAATCGGGCGTCTTCCATTCTACCGTGGTGATTTTCCATGGCAAACTCAATGGCAAAGTGTCCTGGACGGCGAAGGGCTGATTGCTCTGGATGAAGAAGGGCAAGCAGCCGGCTATGCGATTTACCGGAAGCTGACCGATGAACAGGGTAATCATTCCAGGACCTTGCTGTATCAATGCGAATCGGCATCACGTCAAATGGCGCGGCAGGAGATTGTAATTGAACTGTTGAACAGTGTTTTTGAAAACTTTTCAGATGCCATCAGCCGAACAGCTGTCAATGTGCCGGTATCTGCAAATGATGTGACGTACAAAGTACTGCAAGATATAGGGTTCAAGAAGAATATCGAGCAGGTATTCATGAAAAAAGAATTGCAGAAATAAAAAAGGAGGACGCATTTTTAGCGTCCTCCTTTTACTGTGAAGCATCATGAATTATTACAGTTCCAATACTTCAACTTCAGTTTTCGGGAATTTATTGGCAGCGCCGTGCATAACCGGGCCGACGTATTCGTTCAGTTTCCAGCCATGTTCGATGGCAGCCGATACGAAAATTTTGGCATTCAATACGGCATCTTTAACAGATTGTCCGTTTGCGATATTGGCTGTGATGGCAGCTGCAAATGTACAGCCGGCACCGTGGTTGTAGTTCGTATCCGTTTTCGGAGCTGTCAGCAGGTAATGCTTCTCGCCGTCAAACAGCAAATCTGCCGCTTTTTCGTGCTTTAACTGCTTGCCGCCTTTGATGACTACAAATTGCGCGCCGCTTGCATGGATTTTTTCAGCAGCCGCCTGCATTTCTTCAACCGTATTTATACGGCCCATACGCGATAGTTCGCCCGCTTCCACTAGGTTTGGTGTAACCACTTTGGCATATGGCAATAAATACTCGATCATGGCATCGACATTTTCAGGGAACATGACTTCAGCTTCCCCTTTGCAGGCCATAACCGGATCGATGACAACATCTTTGATGCCTGAAGCGGCGATCGCTTCGCCGGCAGTCTGGATGATCTCAGCAGTCGGGAGCATGCCCGTCTTCAATGCATCAACCCCAGTGGAAAAAGCGGTGGTCATTTGTGTTTTTATCGTTTCGACAGGAATCGGGTGGACGCCGTGGCTCCAATTATTATTTGGATCCATCGTGACGATGACCGTCAAAGCGTTCATGCCGTAAGTTCCGTGTTCCTGGAAAGTTTTAAGGTCAGCCTGAATGCCGGCACCGCCTGATGTATCGGATCCTGCAATCGTTAAAGTCTTTTTAAGTGACATGAATATAACCCCTTTAATAGATAGAATGTTTGCTATGTTCCATTTTAACAAAAAGCTCTGCTTTTACAATCTATTGGGCTTTTGAGGCCATAACAGCAGCGCTGAAGTGAGCGCGCCGATTGCTGCAAACAATAAAGCGAAGCTGCCCATGACCCAGTTGCCGCTTTTGAAAAGACCAAATGCTATCAGGAATGTTAAAATGGTAGCAACAGCAATAACGGCAGCAAGACAGCCGACACCTGCGCTTTTGGCGCTTTCAGGTGCAGATGCGCCTTTTGTTGAAGAAACGGTTTTGATTTTATCGAGCCAGTCAGCCATGGTCATCGCCCCTTTTATAAAATTATCGTACCACGGCACTCAATTGAAAAAAACAGAAAGAGGGATGTCAGGTGGCAAAAGATCCGAAAGTGACGGAAATGGAACGATTGCTCGAAGAGATGAAAGGAAGAGGAGGAACCGAGGAATCAGGTTTTTGGAAAACATTAAAAGTGATGATGCGTGTATTCCGTAATACCTTCCTTGTATTGATCGTTGTATTCCTGCTATTGCTGGTGGCATTGCCGCTCGGCGCCTGGTGGATGTTCCAGGGCAGTACAGCAACTGAAAGCAAAGGCGCATTTTTGGAGCGCATGCAGGATCTGAATGAATTATCGACCGCTGAAGCTTTTTCAAGAGTCATCATTGAGCGGGAAGACAATGAGGTCTTCGGGCAGCAAATCGGACTGGACCTGCCGGGGACGAAACGCCAGCTGCTGGTCGTAATTCCGGGCTCAGTACGGGCGGGCATCGACTTCTCTGAAATCACGGAAGAAGATATCGAAGTGGACGAAGAAGCAAGAACGGCGACTTTGACACTGCCGAAAGCGGATTTTCTCGGTGGGCCTGAATTGTTCATGGATGAAGTCGAGGTGTTTTCCTACGAAGGGTTATTCAGAGGCGATGCCGATATTTCAGAAGCCTTTGAATTGGCGGATGAAGCGAAGAAACTGATGCTGGAAGAAACACGTGAGCAAGGTGTGCTTGAACTGGCGGAAAAAAATGCGGTCCGTTCAGTAGAAGAAATGTTCCAATTGGTAGACTATGATGTAACGATAGAGTTTGATGAATAAGGAGTGATGGCATTGGCAAAAACGATTTTTACCAACGATTGGCAGACAGTGGTCGGTGCGGAATTCGACAAAGCTTATTACTTGAAGCTCCGCGCATTTTTAAAAGAGCAATACCAGTCTGCGACGGTTTATCCGCCTAAAGATGAAATTTGGACAGCGTTCGAACATACTGCATATCAGGATGTAAAAATCGTCATTTTGGGGCAGGATCCATACCACGGTCCAGGCCAGGCGCATGGCTTGAGCTTTTCCGTCAAACCGGGTGTAAAGATTCCTCCCAGTCTGCGCAATATATTCAAGGAAATGAAAGAAGACATCGGTTGCGAAAAGCCTGAAAACGGTACACTGACAAAATGGTCAGATCAGGGAGTCATGATGCTCAACACCGTGTTGACGGTTCGGCAGGGCGAAGCCAATTCTCACCGCGGCAAAGGCTGGGAAACGTTCACGGATGAAGTGATCCGCAAACTGTCGGATCGGAAGGAACCGGTGATTTTCGTCTTATGGGGCAAACCTGCGCAAAAGAAAAAAGAGCTGATCGATTTGGAGCGCCACGATGTCATCGAAGCGCCGCACCCGAGTCCACTGAGCGCAAGCCGTGGGTTTTTCGGCAGTAAGCCATTCTCAAAAGTGAACACCCTGTTACAAAAGCGCGGAGAAGAACCGATTGATTTCTGTTTGGACTGACGTGCTCACTGCGAGCATGTTAAAATAAGGGACGATATGAAAAAAGGAAGGGGGATTTAAAATGGCGATTGGACAGGAACGTGTCATTACTGAAATTGAAAAGCATGCGCGTCAGGCTCGGTCTGGTGATTCCGCCAAAATACGTGAATCAGTCGTGGCGATACGAGCGCTGTGCGACCTGCTGCTCGACAGTGATGAACAGCAGCCCGCTGCACCGGCGCCCAGAGCGATTCCGTTGTCAGCATCCCCCGCACCGCAGCCTGTACTGGCAGAAAAAAAGCTGGAAGAAGAAGGGGCAAACGGCGATTCGCTTTTTGAATTTTAATGGGAATGAGGAATAAGAAATGAAATTTTTCTTGATTGCCGGAGCGGTCAACGCATTACTCAGCGTAGCGTTCGGTGCATTCGGCGCGCACATGCTGGAAGGCCGCGTCGCTGATAAATACTTGGATACATGGCAAACCGCCGTTCAGTATCAGATGTTCCATTCAATCGGGCTGATGGTCGTGGCCGTATTGATGAGCACAACTTTAATCGGTCCATTGGGATCGTTAAGTTGGGCTGGATATTTGATGCTTGCGGGCATCATCATCTTCTCAGGAAGCTTGTATGTGTTAAGTTTGACCGGCATCAGCATTCTCGGTGCCATCACACCAATTGGCGGCGTAGCATTCATCGCTGGCTGGATCATGCTGATTATCGCTGCAACAAAAGCATTATAAGAATGGAGAAAAGCTGTCCGCGTGTTAGATGCGGACAGCTTTTTTGAT
>CAZGMW010000025.1:0-11532 GCA_964526895.1 uncultured Planococcus sp.
TATCGCCTGACGAGCAATTTCAACCGGTGAAATATCTGTACCTTTTGAAAATACCGGAATCGTCAGCTGCTTGCCAATCGTTTCCAATTGCTGAACTGCTGCTGGACGATAAACGTCAGCAGCTACCAATAACGGTTTACGGTTATGCTTTTTGCGCAACAAACCAGCCAATTTACCGGTTGTGGTGGTTTTACCAGCCCCTTGCAGACCGACCATCATGATGACCGTAGGCTGTTTTGTAGAAAAATTGATTTTGCTTTGTTCGCCACCCATTAATTCCGTCAGTTCGTCCTTGACGATTTTAACGACCTGCTGGCCGGGTGTCAGGCTATCCATGACATCCGAACCGGCGGCGCGCTCGCTTACTTTCTTTACGAACTCCTTGACAACTTTCAAGTTGACATCCGCTTCGATTAAAGCAAAACGGACTTCACGCATCATTTCCTTAACGTCTGCCTCAGACACTTTACCTTTGCCTTTGATCTTTGTCATGGTGCCTTGCAGGCGTTCGGATAAACCTTCAAATGCCATCTGTTCCGCCTCCTAATCCCATTCTTTTAATTCACTGAGGAATTGATGGATCCTTTCATCTGTGAAAGGCTCCTTCTCAAAAGATGAAACGAGTTCCTTCCGCTGCTGAAATTTATCAAACAGCTGCAGCTTTGCCTCGTATTCTTCGAGCATCGCTTCCGTGCGCCGTATATTGTCGTATACCGCTTGGCGCGTAATATTGTATTCTTCGGCAATTTCACCTAAAGAATGGTCATCCAAATAATACAGCATCATATAACTGCGCTGTTTCGGCGTCAGCAATTCCTGATAGAAATCGAATAGATAATTCATCCGAGTCGTTTTTTCCAAACCCATCATTTCTGCTCACTCCGTTCATTCTACTGACAACATTACTGAAAACAAAATCAACCGTCAAGTAATTTTACTTGTCTGCAGCTTCTTCTTCCAGCCGTTCTTCTTTATCCAAGCCTTCAGCAAATAGGCCATACACATACTTCTGAGGATCGAATGGCTGAAGGTCATCCATTTTTTCGCCAAGACCGACAAATTTAACCGGGATATTCAATTTATTGCGGATTGCAAGGACAATACCGCCTTTAGCTGTACCGTCCAGTTTAGTCAGTACGATACCCGTAACTTCAGTAACATCTTTGAATGTTTGCGCTTGGATCATCGCATTTTGGCCTGTTGTGGCATCGAGAGCCAACAACACTTCATGCGGTGCGCCAGGAATTTCACGTGAAATGACGCGGTGGACTTTTTGCAATTCATTCATTAGATTGACTTTGTTTTGCAGACGTCCCGCCGTATCACAGATCAAAACGTCGACTCCACGGGATTTCGCCGATCGCACTGCGTCGTACATTACTGCGGCTGGATCCGAACCGGCAGCCTGCTTAATGACGTCGACACCGACACGGTCTCCCCAAACATCCAATTGTTCGATTGCCCCTGCGCGGAACGTGTCACCGGCAGCAAGCATTACGGTTTTGCCTTCATTTTTCAGGCGGTGCGCCAATTTACCGATTGTCGTCGTCTTGCCGACACCGTTGACCCCAACCATCAAAATGACTGTTAGACCGTCTGCATAGTTGATTTCGCTCAGTTCGGCTTCTCCTGCCTGATAGATCTCGACCAATTTTTCGGAAATGACGGACTGCACATTAGATGTGTCACGGACGTTTTTACGCTGTACTTCAAAGCGCAAATCATCCATTAACTCCAAAACAGTTTCAAAACCGACGTCCGCCTGCAGCAGGACTTCCTCAAGTTCTTCGAAGAAATCTTCATCCACTTTGCGGTATTTGGCCACAAGGTCGTTAATTTTCGAAGTGAATCCTGTCCGTGTTTTTTCCAACCCTTCTTTGTATTTTTCGGTTGATTGTTCTTCTTCGGTGTTGCCGGCAAATTTATCTTTCAGCTTTTTGAAAAAACTCACTTGATCACTCCTCTATTTATAATTGTTCCTGCAATTTAACAGAAACGAGTTTGGATATGCCGGATTCCTGCATCGTAATGCCGTAAAGCACGTCCGCGCCTTCCATCGTCCCTTTTCGGTGGGTGATGACGATAAATTGTGTATCTTCACTGAATTTCTTCAAGTATTGGCTGTAACGCACAACATTCGATTCGTCGAGTGCCGCTTCCACTTCATCAAGTATACAGAAAGGCACCGGGCGTATATTCAAAATGGCGAACAATAAGGCGATCGCCGTCAACGCCCGTTCTCCTCCAGACAGTAAACTGAGGTTCTGCAGCTTTTTGCCCGGCGGTTGTGCGATGATTTCCACTCCCGTCGCCAGCATGTCCTGCGGATTCGTCAATATCAAATCTGCCGAACCTCCGCCGAACAATTCTTTGAATACACGCTGGAAATGGGAACGGATGGCGTGGAAGGTTTCGTCAAAGCGAGTCGTCATCTCTTCATCCATTTCCCGGATGACTGTCCGTAATGTCTCTTTCGCCTCATTGAGGTCATTGCGCTGTTCAGTCAAGAAGCTGTGACGTTCGGCTACATGCTCGAATTCTTCGATAGAGCCAATATTGACAGGCCCCAATTCTTCAATCGACTGTTTCAATAATTTGACTTTTTTACGGACGACTTCTTCCTCATCGGCCAGTTTAAACTGGCTCGCTTGTTCAAATGTAATTTGATAATTATTTTCCAGTTGGCCGAGCAAGTTCTGGATTTGGACATCCAGACGTGTGGCTTTCACTTCACAGATGCGGATCGCTTCAATAAACCCTTTGTGTACACGCTGAATTTCTTTCAGCTCTTGCTCGAGAATTGTTAATTCACTTTGATTTTGGGTCCGATTTCCCTTTAGCTGGCCGATTTTTTGCAAGCCGCTTTGTTTTCTATGGGACCAATTCGATATTTCAGCGATGATTTCTTCATCCGAATAAACTTTTGCTGCTTCTTCCGATTGCAGCCATTCAAGTTCCGAACGGATTTCATCCAGTTTGCGGTCGCTTTTCTTTTTGCGGACCAGTAATTCAGCTTCACTATACGTTAATTGATTTACCCGCTCCTTCATGACAGCCAGCTGCGATTTATGATCAGCAAACTTTACCAATACTGCGTCGCGGGCAGTTTCGTTCTGTTGCTTGAATTGTGTCAATTCGTCAATTCTCGCGGATGTGCCTGATAGTTCTGATGTAATTTCTCCGAGACGTGTGGTTGCTGTCGCTTTACGGTCTGTCACCGCGTCCAGATCAGAGTCCTTGTTCTTTTGTTCAGCCTGAAACACTTTAAACCGCTCTTTTGTCGTATTGAGTACGGCATTGATTTCCCTTAATGTCATTGCGCGCTCAGATTCCAAATCACGGTATTTTTCACCTTCAGAACGCAAATCATTCAATTTCCGTTCTGTAGCATAAACAGTGGACTGTTCTTTTTGCACCGTTTTTTCTGCAAGCGCAATTGTCCCTTTCAATTCTTTGGACTGGACAAGCAATTGTTCTAGCTCCGCTTTTCTGGTGAAGAAAGATGCCTGGGTCTTATTGGCTCCGCCGGTCATTGAACCGCCGGCATTGACGATATCTCCTTCAAGTGTCACAACTCTGTAGCGGTTGCCGGTAAGCTTGGCGATCGCCGTTGCTCCTTTCAGGTCATCTGCAATGATGACGTTTCCGAGAAGGTTTTCGATGATCATGCTGTAAGCCGGATCATAATCCACCAGCTCAAATGCAATCTGAACAAACGCTGGATGCTGGCGAACTGAAGACAAGGTATGTTCCGGGATGGTGCGCGGCTTCATGACGGTCATCGGCAGGAATGTCGAGCGGCCCGCCCTTTTTTCACGAAGGAATTGAATGGCCTGGCGCGCATTATCTTCATTCGTGACTACAATATGCTGGCTGGAAGCGCCAAGTGCAGTTTCAATGGCTTTGGCGTAATCCTGGTTGACCTGCGCAATTTCAGCTACAGCACCGATAATGCCGGCCAATTGGCCTTTTTCACGAGCCTGAAGCACTTCACGGACGCCTTGGAAAAATCCGGAGAAATCCGCTTCCAGTTCCTGCAGGGTTTCAATTCTGGAATCCAGTTGCTTTTGGGACTGATAAGCCTGAAAAAGCATATTCTGTTTTTTATCGAAAGTGGCTTTGATTTGGAGGTAATCGTTTTCCGTTTCACGATACAAACGGCGTTTTTCTTCAAGCAGCACTTTAATTGACTCGTGTTTCTCGTGTGCCTCGCCTTTTTCTTTCTCCAGCTTCTGAAGCTCACTGGTAAAGTCCTGCTGCTGCAGAGCAATCCTGCTCGTTGATTCAGATAATTGCTGTTGCTGTAAATCGATGTTTTTCAGTTCGTTCCTGACAGTCGCCTGTTCATTCATCAATTCAATATAATTAGATTTAAAAGATTCAATTTCGTTTTCTATATCAGCAGGCGTCCTGGATAATTGCTCTTCCAGCTGCCGAAGGGAATCACGGATTTTCTGCTGTTCAGCTTTTCTGTCCTGCAGCAGCTTGGATTGTTCTTGGTGTTTGGCTGTCAGTACCTGATTTTCTGCAAGCTCAGCCTCCAAATTTTCCTGCAGCCCTTTTGCCTGCCGATCTGCATTATGCTTTTTTTCGGACATCAGCAATTTGCGGCCTTCCCATTTTTCAGTTTCGGAACTGGCTTCAATCAGGCTGCCCTGCTCTGCATCGATTTTCGTATCGAGCTCGCCGATCAACTTACGGATATTGGACACAGTTGCATCTTTTTCAAGAATTTCCGCTGCCAATTCCCGCTCTTTGATGCTTTGCTCAGCAGCATCAATGCCCAATTGTTCAAGTTCAATTTTCAAACGGTTTGCATCGAATGCCAACAAGGCAATATCGGCATCTTTGAGTTCAGCACTCATCTCCAGATAATCCCGGGCTGCCGAAGCTTGAATTTGCAGTGGTTCCATGCGGCCATCGAGTTCATGAAGGATATCCATCACCCGGCTCAGGTTTTCATCGGTTTCATTCAATTTCAATTCGGCTTTTTTCTTGCGTTGCTTATACTTCAAGACACCTGCAGCTTCTTCGAAAATTGAACGGCGATCCTCCGCTTTACTATTGAGGATTTCATCTACACGGCCTTGAGAAATGATCGAAAAAGCTTCTTTTCCCAGCCCCGAGTCCATAAACAGGTCCGTAATGTCCTTTAATCTGCAATTCTGCTTGTTCAATAGATAAGCACTTTCCCCACTTCGAAAAACCCTTCTCGTTACGCTGACTTCGCTGTAATCGAGAGGGACGCGGCCATCTGTATTATCCAATACCAAAGTGACTTCAGCGAAATTCAAAGGTTTTCGTGAATCACTGCCGGCAAAAATGACGTCTTCCATTTTTCCGCCTCGCAGTGATTTTGCTGATTGTTCGCCAAGAACCCAGCGAATGGCATCTGTCACATTACTTTTCCCGCTGCCATTCGGTCCGACAACTGCTGTAACTCCGGGAACGAAATCGATGCCGATGCGATCAGCGAACGACTTGAATCCCATGACTTCCAATCTCTTCAAAAACATTCTCTAGTCCTCCATTGCTTCCTGCAATTTACGGATCGCCAACTGTGCAGCCTGCTGTTCCGCTTCTTTTTTGGACCTTCCATTTCCCACGCCCAGCTCTCTATCGGCCAAAGTGACGCGTGTAACGAATATTCGGCTGTGCGCCGGCCCTTTTTCATCGATAATTTCATATGTCAACGTTCCGGAATTTTTCTGCTGCACAATTTCCTGCAACTGGCTCTTATAATCCATCACATGCGAAAAAGCACCGATTTCCACTTTCGGGAAAAGGATCACTTCTAAAAACGACACGACCGGTTCCAATCCCTGATCCAAATATAAAGCCCCGATAAATGACTCAAAAACATCCGCCAGAAGGGCTGGGCGTGTTCTGCCCCCCGTGAGCTCTTCGCCTTTGCCGAGTAGAATATATTGGCCGAAATCCAATTCATTGGCAAATAGGACAAGTGACGGTTCGCAGACGATTGATGCCCGCAATTTCGTTAATTCGCCTTCGCTCATATCGGGATATTTCATATAAAGATAATGGGAGACCGATAATTCCAACACGGCATCTCCCAGAAATTCGAGGCGTTCATTGTCCGTGAACTTTTTTCGTCGATGCTCATTCACATAAGATGAATGGGTGAAAGCCTGATAAAGCAGTGCAGGATTGCGGAAACTGACATCCAGCCCGATTTGGAGTTCGGCAAACGCGTTTTTCACACTGTCTTTCAGCACTCCCGGCTTTTGTTGATTAAGGTTTTTTTTCATTGCCATTTTTATCTGCCTTCCTATGTTGTTCTTCCGTCAATTTTACCTGTTTTCACACTTTAACGCAAAAATAGAATTGACGCATAATCGCTTAGGTTCAGCGATTATGCGTCAAGGTCATTTCATTCGGATTAAATTTAAGCTTGCTTTTTCTCGATGTAAGAAACTGCGTCTCCTACTGTAGCCATGCCTTCTGCATCTTCATCAGAAATTTCCATGTCGAATTCATCTTCAAGTTCCATAACCAATTCAACTACGTCCAATGAATCTGCTCCAAGGTCTCCTGTGAATGAAGCTTCAAGTTTCACTTCGTTCTCTTCTACACCAAGACGATCCACGATTACTTTTGTTACTCTCTCCAATACTGTTGCCAATGTCGTCACCTCCCCTCAATGCAGTATACAGAAATGTGATTTACATGACCATTCCGCCGTCCAAGTGCAACGTCTGACCTGTCATATATGACGCTTCATCAGAGGCCAGGAATAAGGCAGCTTTCGCCACTTCTTCCGGCTTGCCGAAGCGGCCGAGCGGTATCTGCGACATCATCGTTTTTTGAATATCTTCATTCAATTGATCCGTCATGTCGGTTGTGATGAAACCTGGCGCCACGGCATTGGCTGTAATGCCTCTGCTCGCCAGCTCACGGGCAGTCGTTTTCGTCAAACCAATGACACCCGCTTTTGAAGCGACATAGTTTGCCTGGCCGGCATTCCCCATCACGCCCACGATTGATGCGATGTTGACGATGCGGCCGGAACGCTGTTTCATCATCTGGCGTGTAACGGCTTTCGTGCAGACGAATACACCCTTCAAATTGGTGTTGATAACATCGTCCCATTCGTCGTCTTTCATGCGCATCATCAGATTGTCGCGAGTGATTCCGGCATTATTCACCAGGATATCCACCGTGCCAAACTCTGACAATGTTTCTTCAACCATCGCTTTGACGTCATCCGCATCCGCTACATTAGCTTTTACTGCAATCGCTTTACCGCCATTTTCTTTTATCGATTCGACCACAGCTTCCGCTTTTTGCTGACTGCCGCTGTAATTGACAACGATATTTGCACCAGCTGTAGCAAATCGTTTAGCGATTTCAGCCCCAATTCCTCTCGAGGCCCCTGTTATAATTGCTGTTTTTCCTTTAAGGTCGCTCATCTTTTCAGCTCCTCTATCGCTTTTTCGCAAGATTCCACATCATATACTGGCAGCACCGTTACCGAGCGGTCGATTTTTTTCACTAATCCGCTCAAAACTTTGCCAGGTCCGATTTCCACGAATACTGTGACGCCGAGTTCAATCATCTTACGCACCGATTGCTCCCATAAAACCGGAGAGTATAATTGGCGAACCAGCAAATCCTGGATCTGTGCCGCATTAGTTTCAGTTTCAGCTGTAACATTCGCGACAACAGGCACTCGTGCTTCCAACAAGAAAGCCTTACTCAAAACTTCGGATAAATTCTGTGAAGCCGGGCGCATTAATTCGGAATGGAAAGGTCCACTGACATCAAGCGGAATTGCCCGTTTCGCTCCATTTTCTTTAGCTAATCTGCACGCTTCCTCAACTCCGGCTTTTGTTCCGGAAATGACAATTTGTCCCGGGCTGTTCAAATTAGCCAATTGCACAATTCCAACAGTATCCATTACATGATTCGTCACTTCTTCAAGCTCTTTAGCTTCCATGCCCAGAATCGCGGCCATCGTCCCTTCGCCGGCCGGCATTGCTTCATTCATGAATAGTCCACGCTTATGCACAATCTGCACTGCATTCTCAAATTTCATGACGCCGGAAGCAACAAGTGCACTGTATTCACCCAAACTGTGTCCCGCCGTGTAGCTTGGCACAATCCCTTCGCGCGCAAGGCGTTCGGTGATCATGGAACTGACAGTCAGTAATGCCGGCTGCGCATGATATGTAAGTGTCAGCTCTTCTGAAGGTCCTTCCAGCATCAAGTGCGATAACTTCATGTTCAACGCTTTATCGGCTTCATCGAAAAATCCCCGGCTTCTTTCATCGTTTAAAAAGCTTTCGCCCATACCGACTGTCTGAGAACCTTGTCCCGGGTATATAAATGCTATTTTTGTCATTCTGACTGCTCCTTTTTCACCGTGTTGTAAATTGTGCCGGTTACATCAAACTCGACCATCGTTCTGGTTTGACGAATTGCATTGAAAAAAGCTGTGCTATTTGATGAGCCATGCGCTTTTATGACCGGCGCCTTCAGCCCAAATAAGCCCGCTCCGCCATATTCGCTGTAATCCAACATACCTTTTAATCCGCGCATATCCTCTTTAACAAGAGCTGCAGCCAGTTTTGTCTTCATTGAAGACATGAAAACACCTTTGATCATTGCGAATACATTCATCGCTGTGCCTTCGATCGTTTTCAAGACCATATTGCCGGTAAAACCATCTGTCACCACTACATCCGCTGCCCCGTTCAATAAATCACGTGACTCGACATTGCCGATAAAATTAATCGGCGCTTCCTTCAATAACGGAAAAGCAGCTTTAGTCAAATCATTTCCTTTTTTCTCTTCAGTACCGATATTCAACAAGCCAACTGTGGGATTTTCAATGCCACGCACTTTCTCAGCATAGATGCTTCCCATGATGGCGTATTGCACAAGATGTTCAGGACGCGCTTCCGCGTTCGCCCCCATATCCAACATGACAAAACCTTTGCCATCTATAGTCGGCAAGGTTGGTGCCAATGCTGGCCGGTCCACTCCATCAATGCGTCCGACGATAAACAGCCCCGCCGACATCAATCCGCCGGTATTGCCTGCAGAAACACAGGCATCCGCCGTACCGTCTTTTACAGCCTGAGCCATGCGCACCATCGATGCATCTTTTTTCCTTCTGACGGACCGAACTGGATCATCTTCTGCTTCGATGATTTCTTCACAATGGAAAACACTTAAACGTTCATGTTCTTTCAAAAATTCCTGCATCTTTTCCTGATGGCCAAATAATTGAATTTCCAAATCGCTGAATTCTTCCAGAGCTTTAAAAGCACCTTCAATGATTTCTTTTGGCGCGTTGTCGCCGCCCATTGCGTCTACTGCTATCTTCATCCTGCTTCACCTTCACTTTGTTCCGTCATGCGATACATTTCAAAAGTACCGATAAAAACTGTTACCTGATCAACCGTTGAAACGACTTTTACGAAAGCACGGTTTTTTTCAGGCTGCCTGTCGATTACTGTAGCTTTAGCCACTATACGCTGGCCCGCTTTGACAGGTCTCAGAAACTGCAATTCCGATTTCACGGTCAATGCCAGCTCTTCATTCATGATTGCGACCGCCAGTGAATTGGCCTGGGCAAAAAGATGATGCCCTCTTGCAATCTGATTTCGCTGAAAGACGTGTTCCGCTTTGACATCGAAAATCGAAATTGCTTTTTCATCCAATTCAATATCAATAATTTCACCAATCACTTCATCAATCGGAAGGGATTTCACTTCATCTTCAAACGTCTTTACGGCTACGTGTTTAATCCGCTCCCGCAACTCGGGGATGGATAATTCCATCCGATCGAGCCTGATGGTTTGGACACTAACATCAAATTCAACCGATAACTCTTCATCTGTGACGAACGGATTGTCATTTATCGAATGTTTCAATGCCGTTTGCCGTTCTCTTTTTGTTCGTTTCACAATGTCACCGCCCGCTATTAGCACTTGGTACTAATATCAGTATATGTAAATAAAAAAAAGAATGCAAGGGCGAATCATATGCCCTGCATTCTCAATCCAATCGCGCCATCGATAACGCGCCGGATTCCTCCAGCATTGTCCGTAAACATCTCGTTTCATCATTTGTCCAAAAATCGGCGCTGTTAACCAGACTTTCCGCATCTTTTCTCGCTGTTTCCAGCGCTCGGTAATCATGGATAAGATCCGCCATTTTGAATTCGGGCAAGCCGCTTTGTTTTCTTCCAAAGAAATCCCCCGGCCCACGCAATTTCAAATCCTTTTCAGCTAAAACAAATCCATCATTGGTTTCGGTCATGGAGGTCATCCGTTCCTTGCCGACTTCCGTTTTTGGATCGGCCAGCAGCACACAATAGGATTGCTCACTGCCACGACCAACCCGTCCTCTCAGCTGATGAAGCTGAGACAAGCCGAATCGTTCGGCATCATAGATCAGCATAAAGGAAGCATTCGGCACGTTAACTCCCACTTCGACAACTGTCGTCGATACCAGGACGGCAATTTCACCTTCTGCAAACGAGCGCATCGTTTCTTCTTTTTCATCTGAATGAAGCCGTCCATGCATCAACCCGACAGTATACTTGTCATAAAAATAACTCGACAATTGACTGTAGAGTTCAACCGCATTTTGAAAGTCGAGTTTATCCGATTCTTCGATCAACGGACAAATGACGTAAGCTTGACGTCCGGCTGCCAGCTCTTTTTCCATCCGGCCGACAATTTTTCCGAACATATCCTTCTTCATCCAAAAGGTCTGTATTTCTTTCCGGCCCACAGGCATTTCATCAATAACCGAGACATCCATTTCTCCGAATGCGGAAATAGCCAATGTCCTCGGTATAGGTGTCGCCGTCATAAACAGCACGTCCGGATTGTAACCCTTATCCTTCAGGACGCGGCGCTGATCGACACCGAAACGATGCTGCTCATCTGTAATGACGAGACCGAGATTTTTAAACTTCACATCCGGCTGGATAAGCGCATGTGTTCCGATAAGAATGTCTATTTCACCTTTCGCCAATTGATCAAGTATCAGCAGTCGCTTCTTGCCTTTTACTGAACCTGTCAACAAAGCGATCGTAACCGGAAACGGCTGGAACCATTCCGCCAGCGTATTAGCATGCTGCTCCGCCAATATTTCAGTCGGAGCCATCAGTGCCCCTTGTAAACCTGCCGTTACGGTGGCATATAACGATATTGCCGCAACTACTGTCTTCCCTGAACCTACATCTCCCTGCAATAGCCGATTCATGCGGAAAGGCTCTTTCATGTCTTTTGAAATTTCATTGACAACACGCTTCTGTGCTTCTGTCAGTTCGTATGGCAATGATTGAACAAAATTCCGGACTTTTTCAACATCATAATCGATGAACGATCCGCCTTCCTCTTCGCGATTCTTTTTACGCAGCGCCTGCATTTTTAATTGGAACATCAAAAGTTCTTCATACACAAAGCGGCGGCGGGCCTGTTTCAACGAATCGCCATCCGGCGGAAAATGAACCCATTCCAGTGCTTCGCCAAACGGCGCTAATTTATATTCCAC
>CAZGMW010000026.1:0-11423 GCA_964526895.1 uncultured Planococcus sp.
TTTTCATATGGCGATTACTTGCGCTGCGGTGCAATTGCCCAGTCTTCGCCGGTGATGGATGAAGTGAAAAAAGCGGCGGAAGCAGGCAAACCGGTGCTTGGTATTTGCAACGGTTTCCAGATTCTTACCGAAGCCGGGCTCCTTCCAGGCGTTCTGCTGCGCAATAAAAACTTGAAATTCATGTGCCGTACGGTCGGCTTGAAAGTTGAAAACGCCAATACTTTATTTACGAATGAATATATGGCGGGCCAGGAGATACAGATTCCAATAGCACATGGCGAAGGGAATTATTACTGTGACGATGCGACTTATGATCAGTTGAAGAATAATAATCAAATCGTGTTCTCTTATGCGGATGACTTTAACGGCAGTCGCAATAATATTGCGGGAATCGTCAATGAACGGGGCAATGTGCTTGGCATGATGCCGCATCCCGAACGCGCAGTTTCCGATTTGATCGGCGGCAGCGATGGACTTTCTTTATTCAAATCAATCGTTAAACAGTGGAGGGAAGCAAATGTCAGTCACGCTTGAGCCAAATACTGAACAGATCAAAGAACAGAAAGTCTATCAGCAAATGGGATTATCCGATGCCGAATTTGCCATGGTGGAAAAGATTTTAGGCAGAACGCCGAATTACACGGAAACCGGCTTGTTTTCGGTTATGTGGTCGGAACATTGCTCTTATAAGAATTCGAAACCTGTCCTGGCGAAATTCCCAACAAAGGCGCCTCGGGTATTACAGGGGCCTGGGGAAGGCGCAGGAATTGTCGATATAGGAGACGGCCAGGCAGTGGTATTCAAAATGGAGTCGCATAATCACCCATCAGCGATTGAGCCTTATCAAGGAGCGGCGACTGGTGTCGGCGGCATCATCCGTGACGTGTTCTCGATGGGCGCACGCCCGATTGCCCTTTTAAATTCACTTCGTTTTGGCGAATTGACTACCCCTCGTGTGAAATACTTGTTTGAAGAAGTGGTCGCAGGCATTGCTGGGTACGGCAATTGCATCGGCATCCCGACAGTCGGCGGCGAAGTGCAGTTTGATGCTTCATATGATGGCAACCCACTCGTAAACGCCATGTGTGTCGGTTTGATCGATCACAAGGATATTCAAAAAGGCATCGCTTCCGGTGTCGGCAAGGCTGTTGTATTCAAAATGGAATCGCATAATCACCCATCAGCGATTGAGCCTTATCAAGGCGCCGCAACTGGTGTCGGCGGCATCATCCGTGACGTGTTCTCGATGGGCGCACGCCCGATTGCCCTTTTAAATTCACTTCGTTTTGGCGAATTGACTACCCCTCGTGTGAAATACTTGTTTGAAGAAGTGGTCGCAGGCATTGCTGGGTACGGCAATTGCATCGGCATCCCGACAGTCGGCGGCGAAGTGCAGTTTGATGCTTCATATGATGGCAACCCACTCGTAAACGCCATGTGTGTCGGTTTGATCGATCACAAGGATATTCAAAAAGGCATCGCTTCGGGTGTTGGCAATCCGGTGATGTATGTCGGAGCCAAAACGGGCCGTGACGGAATCCACGGAGCCACTTTCGCTTCGGAAGAATTGACCGAATCCTCCGGTGACAACCGCCCGGCGGTTCAAGTTGGAGATCCATTTATGGAGAAGCTATTGCTTGAAGCCTGCTTGGAGTTGGTGAAATCCGACGCGTTGATCGGCATTCAGGATATGGGCGCTGCAGGTCTGACTTCTTCTTCAGCTGAAATGGCGTCAAAAGCCGGATCAGGAATTGAAATGGACCTGGATCACATCCCGCAGCGTGAAACTGGGATGACGGCTTACGAAATGATGCTGTCTGAATCTCAGGAGCGCATGCTGATTGTTGTGAAAAAAGGCCGTGAACCTGAGATTGTGGAATTATTCGAGAAATACGGTCTGGATGCGGTAACGGTCGGAAAAGTAACAGATGACTCCACTTTGCGCCTGGTCCATAAAGGTGAAATCGTAGCGGAAGTGCCAGTTGATGCACTTGCGGAAGATGCACCGGTTTACCATAAGCCTTCGAGTGTGCCTGCTTATTATAAGGAATATCAGCAGATGGATAACGTTGAACCGAAAGTTGAAAATTACGGTGAGACGCTGCAGGCTTTATTGCAGCAGCCGACCATTGCTTCGAAAGAATGGGTTTACGATCAATACGATCATCAGGTCCGCACGAGTACTGTGGTCAGTCCGGGATCGGATGCAGCTGTTATCCGCGTGCGTGGCACGAATAAAGGCTTGGCGATGACGACGGATTGCAACTCACGCTACATTTATCTGGATCCTGAAATGGGCGGGAAAATTGCGGTGGCGGAAGCGGCGCGCAATGTCGTGGTGTCGGGAGCAAAACCGCTCGCAATCACAGATTGCCTGAACTTCGGAAATCCGGAAAAACCGGAGATTTTCTGGCAGCTTGAGAAAGCGGCAGACGGTATGTCAGAAGCTTGTACTATCCTTGATGCTCCGGTAATTGGCGGAAATGTTTCTTTATATAATGAAACAAACGGCACGGCGATTTATCCGACACCGACAATCGGTCTGGTTGGCCTGGTTGAAGATCTGTCACACGTAACAACACAAGATGCGAAAAATGCTGGCGATTTGGTTTATATGATCGGTGAAAGCTCTACCGAATTTGGCGGCAGTGAACTTCAGAAAATGGTGGAAGGACGTATTTTCGGCAAAGCTCCGTTCATCGATTTAAATGTTGAAGCACAGCGTCAGCAACAGATTCTTGAAGCCATTCAAAAAGGGCTGGTGGCATCCGCCCATGATGTGGCTGAAGGCGGCGTTGCGGTAGCTCTTGCGGAGAAGGCTTTTGGCAACGGCTTAGGAATGGATATCATACTTTCCGGTTCGCCAACAACAGCACTTTTCAGTGAATCGCAATCACGGTTTATCCTTACAGTTTCTCCTGGCCATGCTTCACAATTCGAAGCGGTCGTACATGATGCCAAGCAAATTGGAACAGTCACAGAATCCGGAGAATTAACGATCAAGAGTGAAGACGGCATCGTCTGGATCCATGATTCGGTCGAAACGCTTCGCGCATCTTGGAAAGGGGCTATACCATGCTTGCTGAAATCAGAAGCTTAAACGAAGAATGTGGTGTTTTTGGAATATGGGGACATGAAAATGCTGCGCAAATTACCTATTACGGGCTCCATGCCCTGCAGCATCGGGGACAGGAAGGCGCAGGCATCGTAACCACTGATGGCCACAAGCTGAAACCGGTCAAAGGCGAAGGTTTGGTCAATGAAGTATTTACCCCAGAAAAGCTTGCCAAAATGGCGGGCACCGGGGCAATCGGCCACGTGAGATATGCTACAGCCGGCGGCAGCGGCATCGAAAATGTTCAGCCGCTGCTGTTCAATTCGACTACTGGCGGCCTCGCCATTTCCCATAACGGCAATTTGGTGAACGCGAATCACCTGAGAGAACATCTGGAACGCCAGGGCAGCATCTTCCAAACCACCTCCGATACTGAAGTTTTAGCGCATCTGATCAAACGGAGCGGCTATGAAAGCTTTGAAGAAAAAATAAAAAATGCGTTATCCCTATTAAAAGGCGCATTCGCCTGTGCAATCCTGACAGAAGAAGCGATGTATATCGCGCTTGACCCTCATGGACTCCGCCCGTTTTCACTCGGCAAACTTGGGGATGCCTGGCTTGTTGCTTCGGAAACTTGCGCATTTGATATCGTCGGCGCGGAATTTGTCCGTTCTGTTGAACCCGGTGAATTTATTGTAATAGATAAAGAAGGGATGCGGGCTGAACGCTTTGCGTATCCGAATGAGCGCTCGATCTGCACAATGGAATACGTTTATTTCTCCCGTCCGGATTCAGACATCGACGGCATTAATGTGCATTCAGCGCGCAAACGCCTTGGCAAGCAACTTGCGAAAGAAATTCAAATTGACGCAGATGTAGTTACGGGCGTGCCGGATTCAAGCATATCCGCTGCCATCGGCTATTCAGAAGAAAGCGGGATTCCATATGAGTTGGGATTGATTAAAAACCGCTATGTTGGCCGAACATTCATCCAGCCTTCCCAGGATCTGCGGGAACAGGGAGTGAAGATGAAATTGTCTCCGGTTCGCCAGGTTGTTGACGGCAAACGGGTCATCATGGTCGATGATTCCATCGTCCGCGGCACAACTTCTCGCCGTATTGTCACTTTGCTGAAAGAAGCCGGCGCAACGGAAGTTCATGTGGTCATCAGTTCGCCGCCGATCAAAAATCCGTGTTTCTATGGAATTGATACGAGTACATCTGGAGAATTGATTGCTGCCAATAATACAGTGGAAGAAATGCGCGAACAGATTGGTGCAGATTCGCTGACATTTTTGTCAGTGGACGGAATGGTCCAAAATATCGGGCGCACCGATCCGGGTTCAAAATGCGGCCATTGCCTGGCTTGTTTTACAGGGGACTACCCGACGGATATTTATCCGGATACTGTTTTGCCTCATGAAAAAGAAGTCAGCCAATAGGAGGAACCAATTTGTCTAAAGCATATGAACAAGCAGGTGTTAATATCGAAGCTGGCTACGAAGCTGTGAACAGGATGAAATCCCATGTCGACCGCACTGCAAGAAAAGGATTGATGGGTGCTTTCGGGGGCTTTGGCGGCATGTTTGATTTATCTGAATTGAATCTAAAGGAGCCGGTCCTTGTATCCGGCACTGATGGTGTCGGCACGAAACTGAAATTGGCTTTTCTTGCGGACAAACATGATACAATTGGCATCGATTGCGTTGCGATGTGTGTCAACGACATCGTCGCCCAAGGAGCTGAACCGCTTTTCTTCCTGGACTATATCGCAGTCGGCAAAGCTGTTCCTGAGAAGATCGAGAGCATCGTAAAAGGTGTCGCGGATGGTTGTGTTGAGGCCGGTGCAGCGCTGATTGGCGGAGAAACGGCGGAAATGCCGGGACTTTACGAAGAAGATGAGTACGATATTGCCGGCTTTGCAGTCGGGGCAGCTGAGAAATCCAAGATTGTTACTGGTGAAAAAATTAATGCCGGAGACGTTTTAATCGGCCTGGCATCCAGCGGCATCCATTCGAATGGCTATTCGCTGGTGCGCAATATTGTCTTTGAACAGAACCGTTTTCAACTTGAAGAGATCATTGAAGGCTTTGAAGATTTGGGACCGCTGGGCAATGAACTGCTGACACCGACGAAAATCTATGCGAAAACAGTGGCTGCAATCGCTGACAAAACTGAAATTCATGGCATGGCGCATATTACAGGCGGCGGATTTATCGAGAATTTGCCGCGAATGATGCCAGATGGATTGGGTGCTGAGATTGAGCTTGGCAGCTGGCCGGTATTGCGCGTTTTTGAAATGCTGAAAGAAAAGGGCTCATTGTCAGACCGAGACTTATTTTCTGTTTTCAACGCCGGAATCGGTTTTGTGCTTGCTGTTGCTGCTGAAGATGTCGAACAGGTATTGTCATCAGCCGAAGCGAATGGCGAACAGGCCTACGTTATTGGCCGCGTCTCTGGAGCAGCCGGTGTGCAATTCAAAGGTGAACAGGATGGAACGTTAAATGAAGAATAAGGTTAAAATTGCCGTTTTCGCTTCTGGAAACGGCTCTAATTTTCAGGCGATTGCTGACGCAGTAAAAGCAGGCAGTTTGGATGCGGAAATCGTCCTTGTTGTAACAGACCGACCGAATGCCTATGTAGTTGAACGGGCTAAACAATCAGATATCCCATCTTTCGCTTTTATGCCATCCGACTATGATTCCAAACAATCATACGAAGAGATGCTGAAAGAGAAACTTGAAAGTCTGAAAGTTGAATGGATTGTGCTGGCAGGCTTTATGCGTTTGATTGGGCCAGTGCTTTTAGGAGCTTATGAAAACCGCATCGTCAATATTCATCCTTCAGTGCTGCCGGCTTTTCCAGGAAAAGACGCGATTGGCCAGACAATGGCGGCAGGAGCGGAATCAGCGGGAGTTACCGTCCATTTTGTGGATGCTGGAATGGACACTGGCAATATCATTGCCCAGGAGTCTTTCAAAGTGAACGGCCGCAGCCGGGAAGCTGTTGAAAAAGAAATCCACGCAATCGAACATAAGCTTTATCCTGCAACATTGCAGCGATTATTCACTTATTAAACCATCTGTATTATTCTTAGGAGGATTTGATTTGAAAAAGAGAGCGTTATTAAGTGTATCGGATAAATCAGGCATATTGGAATTTGCGCAAGAACTGGAAAAAATGGATTATCAAATCCTGTCTACAGGCGGCACGAAGCGGTTTTTGGAAGAAAACGGCGTCTCAATTACCGCAGTTGATGAAGTAACGAAATTCCCCGAAATTCTTGGTGGACGCGTAAAGACTCTCCATCCACTGGTCCACGGCGGCCTTTTGGCTAAACATGATGATCCCCAGCACCAGAATGAAATGGCTGAAAACGGCATTTCCCCTATTGAAATTGTCTGTGTTAATTTGTACCCATTCCGTGAAACAATAGCAAAACCGGAAGTGACAGTCGATGATGCTATTGAAAACATTGATATCGGTGGGCCGACAATGCTCCGTTCCGCAGCGAAAAATCATGCTTTTGTAACGGTTATCGTTGATTCTGCAGACTATGCAAATGTTCTGAGCGAGTTGCGTGGTGACAAAGCTGCGACGACTCCTGAAACAAGACGGCGTCTGGCAGCGAAAGTGTTCCGCCATACTGCGGCTTACGATTCTTATATATCCAATTACTTGACTGATCTGACCGGCGAAGAATATCCTGAAGCATTGACACTTACATATGAATTACAGCAATCGCTCCGCTACGGCGAAAATCCTCATCAAAAAGCGGCATTTTACCGCAGTCCGCTTGGCTCCGATTTTTCCATTGCAGCAGCCGAACAACTGCACGGCAAGGAAATGTCGTATAATAATATTCAGGATGCGAATGCTGCTCTTCAAATCATCAAGGAATTCAAGAAACCTGCAGCGGTTGCAGTGAAACATATGAACCCTTGTGGAGTCGGGACGGGCAACACAATTGCCGAGGCATTCAATAAAGCTTACGAAGCAGATTCAACTTCCATTTTCGGCGGGATTGTTGCGTTGAACCAAGAAGTGGACGTTGAAACCGCTGAAAAATTATCGGGAATATTCCTTGAAATTGTTATAGCACCAAAATTCTCGGCTGAAGCTTTGGACGTTTTGACGCAAAAGAAAAACATCCGCTTGCTGACGATTCCTTTTGATGGAACAAAGCAGGACAAGTGGAATACGGTCACTGTAGAAGGCGGTTTACTCGTTCAGCAGCCTGATGTATTCGGCTTTGAAGATGCAGATATCCGTGTTGCCACAGACCGTCAGCCGACTGAACAGGAACTGGAGGCACTGAAGCTCGGATGGAGCGTAGTTAAACACGTGAAATCCAATGCTATCGTTGTCTGTGATTCGGCTATGACACTGGGCGTTGGCGCTGGCCAGATGAACCGTGTAGGTGCCGCCAAAATCGCGTTGGAGCAGGCAGGCGCTCGTGCGGCAGGTGCAGTCCTGGCTTCGGATGCATTTTTCCCGATGTCTGATACTGTCGAAGCTGCGGCTAAAGCCGGAATAAAAGCGATCATACAGCCGGGTGGTTCTAAGAAAGATCAGGAATCCATAGACAAAGCCAATGAATATGGCATCGCTATGGTCTTTACCGGCATTCGTCACTTTAAACATTAATGCGAGAGGAGCAGAGGCATGAAAGTAATGGTTATTGGTAGAGGCGGACGTGAGCATGCAATCGTTCGCCAGTTTGCAAGATCTGCTTCTATAGAAAGAGTATATGCAGCACCAGGAAATGATGGGATGAGACTTGAATCGGAGCTTGTACCGATCGATGAAATGGATTTTGCGGCACTGGCTGATTTTGCAAAAGAACATCAAATCGATTGCACTTTTGTGGGGCCAGAACAGCCTTTGACAGCTGGCATAGTTGATTTTTTCAAAGGTCAGGGCCTACGCGTTTTCGGTCCATCTAAAGCCGCAGCGCAAATTGAAGGCAGCAAAACTTTTGCAAAGGAATTAATGGAGAAATATCAGATTCCGACCGCAGCTTATGAAACATTTTCAGAAATACCGCCTGCTGTTGATTATATCCGTAAAATTGGCGCGCCAATTGTCATTAAAGCGGATGGCCTGGCTGCGGGCAAAGGGGTAGTCGTAGCAAAAACGGAGGCAGATGCGATTGCAGCTGTTCATGATATGCTGGAAGACCGTAAATTTGGAGAATCCGGAGCATCGATTGTAATAGAGGAATTTTTGGAAGGCGAAGAATTTTCATTCATGTCCTTCGTATACGAAGGAGAAATCTATCCGATGGTCATTTCCCAGGATCATAAACGTGCTTTCGATGGTGACAGAGGACCGAATACTGGGGGAATGGGCGCTTATTCGCCGGTCCCTCAAATTACCCGGGAAATAACAGAAGAAACTTTCAAAGTGATCGTCAAGCCAGCTGTTGAAGCGATGGCTGCCGAAGGAACACCGTTTAACGGGATTCTTTATGCTGGAATTATCTTGACGGAAAGCGGACCGAAAGTAATCGAATTCAATGCCCGCTTCGGTGATCCTGAAACACAGGTTGTGCTGCCGCGGATGAAATCCGATTTTGGTGATTTTATGAATGCGTTATTGGAAGGTCATCCTTATCAGTTGGAGTGGCAGGACAAAGCAGTATTGGGAGTGGTCATAGCAGCTGAGGGCTATCCTGATAAACCGCTTAAGGGACAAACTTTACCGAACTTGGCGAGTCTTGCCGGAGTTGATATTTTTCACTCGGGAACTAAGGCAACCAGTGCGGGTTTTGTTGCGAATGGCGGAAGAGTGCTCTTCATTTCCTGTGAAGGGGATTCTTTAAAAGAAGCGCAAAAGAAAGTATATGCCCAAATAGATGCGCTGAAGTGGTCAGGTTTCATGTACAGATCCGACATCGGATGGCGTGCATTAGGCTAAAATACATGGTATAATAATAAATGACACAAATTCGACAAGAACTGTGTCATTTTTTCTTTCATTTTCTCCAATTGGAGCCGAAAGAAAAGGTTGAGGATTTTCAAGAGCCCACGGTTACCTCTATTTAAACTCCAGAATTAAAGATTTATCATTACCCCGACAATAAAATCAGCTAGTATTTAAAATTCGAGAGGAGCAATATTTTATGAATTGGTATGAAAAATTAAATCAGTATTTCCCGATTGTAGAGATGAAGTCAAAAGAGCATATGGACACGCTATTAAAAGAAAAAGGCAGTGTTTATTACAAAGATGAAGGTCCTTATCACGTTTTGATGTATGCAGAATTCCCTAATTTCACTTTTGTGGATTATCTGTTTGTCTCAAAAGAATCACGTGGAATGGGACTTGGCAGCAAAACGCTCCAAATGCTGAAAGATAAGAAAAAACCGATCATCCTTGAAGTTGAACCGGTGAATTACGAAGATACAGACACGGAAAAACGTCTTCGTTTCTATTCACGTGAAGGCTTTGAGCATGCATCTTCAATCGGCTACAACCGTCGTTCGATTGCTACGGGCGAAGAGAATTCGATGGAAATTCTGTACTGGGCTCCCAACAACGAAAGCGAAGAAGAGATTTTCGAAGGCATGAAGAAAATGTATGAAGACATTCATACGTATAAAGATGAACATTTCTACGGTGAGTCTTATGAACCGGTCGATGAAGTTTTGACATTCAATGAGAATGAAAAAGAAGATGTTCTTAAACAATTAAGCAAACCCATAAACAATTAATCGAATCAGGAAAGAATGAAGTTTTCATTTTCATTCTTTCCTTTTTTACGTCCATATTTTTGGATTAGTTTTCTTGAACAGCATAAAATTCTAACGTTCTATATCTCCAAGAGATTCGATTACTCTCCTGGCAAACAGTATCATGAAGCTCAATAGGGACAGGGGACATTTCTTACAAATTGTTCCATTTATTTACCGGTTCAGCTGTATTAACATACAAAATTATGCTAGTATATAGAGTATTATATACATAACGGAGAGGAGCAGGCTCATGGATAATCCGCTTTGGAAAAATGTCGAATTGCGCGACCAATTGAAAATCATCGGAAAGGAACTGGCTCCGGACTTGGTTCTGGAAAATGCCTATTATTTACACGGCATTTATAAAAAATGGATGACGGGAAATATTTGGATCCACAATGACCGGATCGTTTATGCGGGCCAGGAAATGCCGTTGATCGGTGATAAGACAGAAGTTGCTGATATGTCGGGCAAGTTTATTGTACCCGGATATATTGAACCTCATGTTCATCCCTTCCAGCTTTATAACCCTCAATCGTTCGCGGATTATTCAGCCCAAGTAGGAACAACCACTTTCATATCGGACAATCTTACTTTGTTTTTGTCGATGAAAAACGAGAAAGCGTTTTCAATTCTTGATCAGTTGAACCAATTGCCTTTTACATTCTATTGGTGGACGCGTTTTGATTCGCAGACAGAATTGGCGGCAGAAGATATGATGTTCACTTCAAAGTCGGTCGGAGAATGGCTTGACCGTCCCGAAGTTTTGCTTGGCGGAGAATTGACCGGGTGGCCGAAGCTGATGGCGGGAGATGACCAGATGCTCTACTGGATTCAAAAGGCGAAAATGAGCCGCAAGAAAATCGAAGGCCATTTTCCGGGAGCATCTGAAAAGACGCTTGCCCGTATGAAATTGCTTGGTGCGGATGGCGATCATGAAGCGATGACCATTGAAGAAGTCGAAATGCGGTTATTGCATGGCTATGGCGTGACGTTAAGGCATTCATCGATACGCCCGGATCTGCCAAGTTTGTTGAAAGATGTCGTCGACCGCAAGTTGAATGTATTCGATAAATTAATGATGACAACAGATGGTTCGACACCTTCCTTCCATAAAGACGGCGTTATGGATTTATGTATCCGCATTGCAATTGAAGCCGGTGTTCCGGCAATTGAAGCTTATATGATGGCATCTTATAATGTGGCAAGATACTATAATATGACAAGCCTTCATGGTCTGATAGCGACAGGCCGTTATGCAAATCTCAACATTCTTGATTCGATCGAGAACCCCGTACCGTCCAGTGTCATTTCAAAAGGTAAATGGCTGAAACGGGATGGAGAGAAAGTGCTGGCTTTGTCGGAAATCGATTGGGGAGTGCTGCCGGATCTGGAATTGGCTTTCAATCTTACTGAAGATGACTTCCAATTTTCAATGCCTTTCGGACTCGACATGGTGAATGATGTAATCATCAAACCTTATTCAGTCAATATCGACACCCATGATGGTACACTTTCAAAAGAGCATGACGAAAGCTTCCTGATGCTGATCGATAAGCACGGAAAATGGCGCGTCAATACATTGATCAAAGGTTTCGCTACAAATGTTGAAGGGTTCGCTTCTTCTTATTC
>CAZGMW010000027.1:0-11353 GCA_964526895.1 uncultured Planococcus sp.
TGAATCCGAAATAGAAAAATATTGAAAGTCGAAGGAATGAGTATATGTCAGATTTCTTTTCTATGGAAAATATAACAGCTTTGTATGAATCATATCGCTCCATTGGTCCGTTCATCGGATTTTTGCTTCCTTTCATCGAAGCATTCCTGCCGTTTCTCCCTCTTTTTGTATTTGTTTTTGCCAATGCAGGAGCTTACGGACTTTTATTCGGTTTTCTGTTGTCACTTGCAGGCTCGGTAGTGGGTTCATACACTGTCTTTCTGATCATACGCAAATATGGTCGGGCAAAATTTTTGAACTTCATGACAAAGCACCAGAAAGTTGAAAAATTGATACTGTGGGTTGAGCGGAATGGTTTTGGTCCTTTGTTCCTTTTATTGTGTTTTCCTTTTACTCCCTCTGCATTGGTAAATCTGGTGGCCGGCCTGTCGAATATCAGCAAGCATTATTATTTATGGACCCTGATTGCAGGCAAAACGGTTATGGTCTTCATAATTACATACGTGGGTTACGATATACGGGCATTATTTGAAAATCCTGTGCGAACAGCCATCGTGATCGCTGTAATTGTACTTCTATATATAGTAGGGAAAATTTTCGAAAAAAGACTGAACAAGAAAGTCGAAGAAGATTTTCGCAGAGCGGCAGACAAAAACCATAACAAAAAATAAAAAGCTATGAAGAGACACTGGAAGCCAACAGTTGAATAATGTAAAATAGGAACAAACGTTCCGATTGAAAGGGTGTTCACATGTCATTACGAATCATTTATGGACGTGCCGGATCTGGAAAAACCCAATTTATATTGAATGAAATTGTAGAAACCCTGCAGGGACAGGCGGACGGAGATCCGATTTTTTTCATTGTACCCGATCAAATGTCCTTTTCAACAGAGTATCGGCTGTCATCGGCTGACGGTATGAAAGGGATGATCCGTGCGCAGGCAGTAACATTTAAACGCCTCGCCTGGAGAGTTTTACAGGAAGCCGGGGGAATCAGCCGCAAAGAAGTGGATAGTTTTGGTTATCGCATGTTGATACGCAGCCTGCTGGAAGAGCATCGGGAAGAATTCCAACTATTTCGGCGCGCAGCAGGGAAAAGAGGATTCACGGATCAAATCGAACAATTGATCAAAGAATTCTCGCGCTATTGTGTCGATTGCGGTGAACTGACCGAAATCCGCTCATCATTGGCTGATGCCGGAGCACCCCGTACCTTATTGGATAAAGCGGCAGATCTTGAGTTGATATTGGCTGAAATTGAAAACCGCCTCGGAACCGTCTTTGTCGATTCTGAAGGGCATCTTGCTTTATTATCCGAAAAAATCCGTTTTTCCGAGCAAGTCAAAACTTCGGATATTTATATAGATGGTTTCGTCACATTTACAGCGCGGGAATATGAAATCATCTATGAGTTGATGAGGCATGCCAAGTCTGTGACCATCGCATTGCCGATGGATGGAGCGGCAAATGCAAATGATGAGCAGGCTCTGTTTTTCCAGTCAGCCAATACGGCCCGCCGTTTGGTGGATCAGGCAAAAAAAGAGGGTTTGCAAGTAGAGAACGCAGTTCATATGCCTTCACCGCAACGGTATTCAAACCGGGAATTGGCTCATCTTGAACGTCATTTTGATGATTATCCATTGCAGAAGACAAAGACAGAAGGGCATGTCTCACTTGTCGAAGCTGCCAGCCGAAGAGCAGAAGTCCATGCCATGGCCCGGTCCATACGCCAACAGGTGAGAAATGGAATGCGCTTTAAAGATATTGCCGTGCTCTACCGCCAACCCGAAGTCTATGATGAATTGATCAATACGATTTTTCCCCAATACGAATTGCCTTATTTTATCAGCCAGAAGAAGTCGATGCTTCATCATCCGCTGATTGAATTCTGCCGTTCCCTTCTTGAAGCAGTGCAATCGAATTTTGCGTATGAGCCAGTATTCCGCGCAATCAAGACTGACTTGTTTTTTCCGGAGGGCAGTATTGGAAAATGGCGTGAGCGCAGTGATGTGTTGGAGAATTTCGTCATCGCAAACGGGATTTATGGTGAGCGCTGGTTTGACGACAAACGCTGGTTTTACAAAAAATACAGAGGTCTCGAGTTCCACACTGCAATCCAGACAGACGAAGAATTAGCGCTCCAGACCGAACTTCATGCAGTCCGTGATCTTGTTCGTGAACCTCTGTCACAGCTGAAGGAAAAGTTCGGGGATTGTTCAACAGGGCGCGATATAGCAGAAACCTTATTTCTGTTTATCGAAGAGCTGGGTGTTTACGATAAAATTATCGACTTGAAAGAGCGGGAAGAGACAGAACACCGTCTGTTGGCTGCAGCGGAGCACGAACAGGCGTGGCAGCAATGGATCGGCGTATTGGACCAGTTTGTATTGATGTTCGGCGATAAAGAACTTGATTTCCCTTCAGCAGTTAAAATTCTTGATGAAGGATTTGAAACGTTGGAGTTTTCCCGCATTCCGCCTTCTTTGGATGAAATCACGGTTTCGACAATCGATTTGGCGAGGTTGATGGATATCAAGTCAGTTTTTGTCATCGGCGTGAATGATGGAGTCTTACCGAAACGGATTGAACAGGAAGGTTTACTGACCGACACAGACCGGGAATGGTTTGCCAAAATCGGATTTGAACTTGCTCCAAGTACGAAAACGAGGCTTCTGGATGAAACGTATATGGCTTATCGGGCCTTTACTGCTGCTTCAGATTTTCTGACAGTGTCTTATCCGATTGCTGATGAAGAGGGTAAAGCCCTATTGCCATCGATGTATATACAAAAATTCCAGGATATGCTTGGTACAGAACTTACACCTGCAGTGGTTGATCCTGAGGAACTTAAGCAAGCTGATCATTTGGAATATATCTCACATCCGCGGGCAACTTTACCTTATTTGTCATCCCAGATCCGCAGCGGTTCACTGACAGCTGAATGGCAGGCGGTCCTCACTTATTACAATGAAGATCCGTTTTGGTCATCCATAATCGAAAGAATTTTAGAACCAGCGAAACCGAATGTTGCTGACCAGCTTCGGGAAGAGATAACAGAACCGCTGTATGGGTCGCCCATAGCTTCAAGCGTATCGAGGGTGGAAACTTTTTACGGATGCCCATACGCGCATTTCACAGCTTATGGCTTGCGGCTTGAAGAAAGGAGCCAATATAAATTGGCTGCACCTGCCATGGGTGACCTTTTCCATGCTGCCATCAAATGGATTTCAGATGAAGTCAATCGGCTGAATGTGTCCTGGTCTTCCCTGAGCAATAAAGATTGCCGTGAATTGGCGAGTCAGGCGATGGCTCAATTATCGCCTTATTTTGTTAATCACATTCTGATCAGTTCTCATCGCTACCGTTATATCCAGCATAAGCTTGAGGCGATTATCCGCCAGACAGCGTTCATGCTGAGCAAACACGCAAAAGTCACAGGTTTTGCGCCAGTGGCACTTGAAGTCGGATTTGGTACGAAAGAAACGATTCCACCACTGGATATACCGTTGAATAGAGGCCGCAAGATGAATATCCGCGGGAGAATCGATCGCATAGATTCGACGGATATCAACGGTAAGCCATACATCCGCGTAGTAGATTATAAATCTTCGAAGCATGGACTGGATCTCGGCGAAGTTTATCACGGAATCGCGCTTCAGACTTTTACGTATCTTGACGTCGCGCTGACACATTCAGACCGCTGGCTGGGCGAACAGGCAGAACCAGCGGGAGTGCTTTATTTCCACATGCATAACCCGATGTTAAAATCGACGAAGCTGATGACAGCTGAAGAAGTGGAAGAAGAGATGGCACGTTCGTTTAAAATGAACGGGCTGGTCGTGGAAGACGAAGAAATCATCAAAGCGATGGACAGTGAGATTGATGGCTATTCAAATGTCATTCCGGTGCGAATGAATAAAAACGGCAGCATTTCAAAATCTCAATCCCGTACCGTCAGCAAAGATGATATGAATCTTATCCGAAGATTTGTTCGAAACAAACACCAGGCTGCCGGAAATGGGATTTTGGACGGAATTACTTCTATCACACCATATAAAGTAAAAGACGATACCCCTTGCCAGTTCTGTTCCTATCGGTCGATCTGCCAATTCGATCCATCCGATCCGGCACAAACTTACCGCAAGTTGCCGTCGTTATCATCCGACAAGGCTGTTGAACTGATTCGAAAGGAGACTGGCGATGACAATTCCGAACAAACCGACTGAGGCAACATGGACAGATGAACAATGGCAGGCCATTTGGGCAAAAGGACAGGACATGCTGGTGTCGGCAGCTGCTGGTTCAGGCAAGACTGCAGTGCTGATCAACCGGATGATCGAAAAGGTCCTCGATGAGCAAGAACCGATTTCAGTCGACGAATTGCTGGTAGTCACTTTCACAAATGCATCAGCCGCTGAAATGCGGCATCGTATGTCTAAAGCTTTGGAAAAAGCGGTTACGGAAAATCCGGAATCGACACATTTAAGACAGCAATTGCGTCTTATCAATAAAGCGCAGATTTCGACACTCCATTCTTTCTGCCTTTCTGTAGTGAAACAATACGCTTATTTATTGGAGATAGATCCCGGCTTCCGAATTGCGGGTGATACAGAGGCGGCGCTGTTGCGTGATGATGTTCTTGAATCCGTTCTCGAAAATGCCTATGAGGGTGAACAGGCAGATGCCGTCTACCGCCTTGCAGATAGTTTCACTTCTGACCGCAATGATCAGGCGATGGAAGTGCTTGTCAGCAAATTATACGATTATTCCAGGGTGCATCCGAACCCCGAACAATGGCTGCAGCAAGTACCGGCTCTTTATGACGTGCCGGACGAGACATCGATTGATGAGTTGCCGTTCATTGGTGATTTAAAGATGACCATCCGCCATGCGTTTGAAGAGGCTTTGCAAGTGAGCAGGGAGGGACAGGACATTGCCCAGCAGCCGGATGGACCGGCGATTCTCGCTGACACTTTCAAAATGGATTCGGAGTTGATCAAGTCGGCAATTACTGCTTTGGACCATTCATGGACCGCTATTTATGAGTTTTCGCAACATATTATCTGGCCGAAAGCCGGCAGCATCAAGAAAGATTCATGTGATTCTATACTGGCAGACGAAGCAAAATCACTGCGCAATGAAGCAAAGAAAATCGTTAATGGCATAAAGGATGCCTATTTTATCAGGAAACCCGACAGGTTGCTCGAAGAAATGCGGGAAATGGCTCCGTTAATGCAGACCTTAGTTGAAGTGACGCAGCAATTCGCCGAACAATACAAAGCGTTGAAAGTGGACCGTGCTATTGTGGACTTTTCAGATCTGGAGCATTATGCGCTTGAAATCTTAAATGAAGACGGAAAACCTTCTGCCATTGCCGAAGAATACCGCAGACGCTTTAAAGAAATTTTAGTCGATGAATACCAGGATACAAATATGCTTCAGGAAACAATATTGGGACTTGTCAAATCAGGCGGTGAAACAGATGGCAATCTGTTTATGGTGGGGGATGTCAAACAGTCGATCTACAGGTTCCGTTTGGCTGAACCGATGTTGTTTCTGGGGAAATATGGGCGGTTTACAAAAGATGCGAAAGACACAGGAATGAGCATTGACCTAAATGCCAATTTCCGCAGCCGAAAAGAAATCCTCGACGGCACCAATTATATTTTCTCGCAGATCATGGGAGAGCGTGTCGGAGAAATCGAATATGATGAAGCCGCCGCTTTAAAACATAAAGCTCCCTATCCCGACCATGAAATCCCGATCGAATTGGCATTGATCCATGAACCGGAAATGGAAGAAGAACAAGTTGATGAATCGGAAGATCTGGCTAAATCTCAATGGGAAGCAAGATTCATCGCTGCAAAAATACGTGAATTAATGGAGCAGGAAACGTATGTATATGACCCATGGACCAACGAAAAACGGCTGCTTGAATATCGTGATATCGTGGTTCTTATGCGCTCGATGACCTGGTCCAGTGATTTTGACGATGAATTCAAAATGGCGGGCATCCCTCTATATGCAGAACTGGCTGGAGGATATTTCGATGCTCTTGAAGTGATGATCATGATGAATACATTGCGGATCATCGATAATCCTTATCAGGATATACCGCTTGTTTCCGTTTTAAGGGCTCCTTTTATTGGGCTGCGTGAAAACGAACTTGCGGAAATCAGACTGGCTGCGCCGCAGTCGACGTTTTATGATGCAGTGAAAACCTTCATTCGCAGCGGCACGGGCATCGACCGCAAAACAGCCGAAAGACTGCAGCGTTTTATGCTCCAGTTGGAAGACTGGCGCAATCTTGCCAGAAGAGGTTCTTTGGCAGAACTAATCTGGCAGGTTTATCTCGATACGAACTATTACGAGATGGTCGGTGCCATGTCAAACGGCAAACAGCGGCAGGCAAATTTACGCGCATTGCATGACCGCGCACTGGAGTATGAAAAAACTTCATTCCGAGGTCTATTCCGCTTTCTCCGTTTTATCGATCGCATGCGTGAACGCGGAGATGATCTTGGTACAGCAAAATCACTCAGCGAAAAAGAAAATGTCGTCAGGCTTATGACAGTCCATAAGTCGAAAGGGCTCGAGTTTCCGATTGTCTTTTTTGCAGGAACAGGAAGATCTTTCAATGAACTGGATTTCCGGAAATCGTATATGTTCGATCAGGATTATGGTCTGGCCGTCAAAGCGGTCAATCCCGATACACGGATCGAATATACTTCTTTGCCGTTTCTGGCAGTCAAAGAACGGAAACAATTGCAGATGAAAGCGGAAGAAATGCGTGTATTATACGTAGCCATGACCCGCGCCAAAGAACGCTTATTCCTAACGGCTTCTGTTAAAGATCCAGAAACCCTGTTTGAACGCTGGAAAACAGCGATAACCGATGTGCGGCTTCCGGATTTTATGCGATCCCGCGCCAAAGGCTATCTGGACTGGATTGGACCTGCAGTTGCTCGTCATCCGGATGCTGAAGAATTGATGAACCGTTCGGGAGTTCTTCTTCCACACCATTCCAGATTCCATGTGGAATTGATTGAAAGCCAATCCCTATTGCCCGCTCCAGTGGTTTATGAAGAATTGGCACCTCTTGAAGGAGAAAAGAAGGAGCTGGAGAATGAAATAAAGAAACGGTTCGATTTTCATTATCCACATCAGCAGTCTGTTGAAAAACGTTCGAAACAATCGGTTTCAGAAATGAAGCGCCTGCAAATGCTGCAGCGAATTGACGAACCGGAATCTTTCATCCATAGCGCCGGTCCATCCAAGCGGACGCTGCATGACCGGCCCGATTTCATGCAGGGCAAACGCCTGGCAGCAGCGGATATCGGAACAGCAGTCCATTCGCTAATGCAGCATATTCCATTGGACAGAATCATGACGGCCCCTGAAATATCCGAACTGATTGAAACTTTGATTGGAATGGAAATTTTATCGCCAGCTGAAGGTAAAGCGATAAGAGTGTCTGAAATTGAAGCTTTCTTTTTGAGTGATACTGCCCGCAGGCTGCGTGAAGCTAAAAGTATCAAAAGAGAAGTTCCCTTTACGTATGCTAAAGAAGATGCGGATGGGGATTATCAGATTATCCAGGGAATAGTAGATTGTCTTTTCGAAGAAAAAGAGGGCTGGGTGCTGCTGGATTATAAAACTGACAGGTTAAGCCAAATAGAAGATGTTCAATCTGAAATGGCGGCTCGTTATGAAGTTCAATTGACAGTATATACAGAAGCAGTTGAAGCTATTTTGCAGGTTCCGATCAAAGAAAAGCTGCTGTACTTGTTTTCGGCAGGAAAAGAAATACTTATTCAGGGGGAATCATTGTGAAATTGCAACCAGTGGCATTGGATGAACGAGTGGAAGCGATTGATATGATGAGAGGTTTTGCCTTATTGGGCATTCTTCTCATCAATATGCTTGGTTTTCATTCGCCGCTTTATTATATAGACCCTTATACATGGTTTGATGCACCACTTGACCAGGAAACTTTTACGTTTCTCGATATTTTCGTCCAGGCAAGTTTTTATCCGTTATTCGCCATGCTTTTTGGTTACGGTTTAGGCATACAATATCTAAGAGCGGAAGCGAGAAAGAAATCTTTTGCTCCTATGGCGGTTAAAAGGCTGGCTGTGCTGCTGGTTTTTGGGATATTGCATGCTTTTCTTATCTGGTACGGTGATATCCTGATTACATATGCAATCACGGGATTCCTGTTGATCGGCATGATCAGACTTGATTCCAAATGGTTAATGGCATTGGGGGTTATTATTTATGCGGTCCCGCAGACGTTGTTGCTGTTGGTCATGTTCGCTGCAGTGGCGATGGATTCCAGTTTCTATGTCGGTATCCAGGAGGTGCAGAATTCGATTGCAGCTTATGGAGGAGGGACCTTTGCCGAGATTTTCAGGCAACGGTTTGATGACTGGATGTATGGCAACAATCCTTCGAACTACATTATATTGATAGTCACCATCCTGCCGTTTACAATGGTCGGTGCAGCAGCGGCTAAATGGCGATTGATCGAACGCACAGGTGAATTGAAAAAACTGTGGATAGTGCTCGCAGCAGGCGGAGGCATAGCAGGGATATTGTTGAAAATTGCGCCTTATATAGTCGACACAAATATTGCGATGACCTATTTACAGGAAATTTTTGGCGGACCGTTGCTTGCCGTCAGTTATGCAGCAATCATTGCACTGATTGCCCAAAGCCTTAAAGTTTCGAAAGTACTTCGCCCGCTGTCAAAAGCAGGAAGAATGTCATTAACTACCTATATAACACAATCGCTGGTGGCCACGATGATTTTTTATTCGTACGGATTGGGGCTTTACGGTCAAGTCGATCTGCTGACCGGGACTTTATTGGCGCTTGGGATTTTTGCGCTGCAATTGATATTTGCTGAAATCTGGCTTATGAAATTCAGCCAAGGGCCATTGGAAATAATTTGGAGAAAGATAACTTATGGATTAAATTTCGAAAAAAGCGACAAATCGAATAGTTAATGTGTATACTTAATGGAACTAAAAAAAAGGAGTGTTTACTAAATGAAGCTGTTATCATTTCGCTACGAAGGAAAAGAAGCATTTGGACCAAAAGTGAAAAAAGAAGAAGCCGTTTGGGACGTTTTAAAAATCCAGGATGAATTAGGGGTTCTTCCGTCTTTTCCGGCACAGCTGATTGAAGGATTATCAGAAGGAGTAGAATTTGTTGAACAGATCCGTAAACTGGCGGATGCTGCGGCACATTCGGAGAATCCTGATAATTTTAAACACTCTTTTTCAGATATTGAATGGATGGCACCAGTGCCAAGAACACCCAAAAATGTTTTGTGCGTTGGCAGAAATTATTCGGAACACGCGAAAGAAATGGGTGGAGATGCGCCGGTGGATCTTGTCGTTTTCACAAAATCGCCTGCGTCGATTGTAGGCGATGAAGCGACTGTACCGGTTCACAGTGAATTGACGGATTCCTATGATTACGAAGGTGAACTTGCAGTCATCATCGGAAAAGGAGGCAGCTCCATTCCAAAACGAATGGCATATGACCATGTTTTCGGTTATACGATTGCCAACGACCTGACAGCCCGTGATCTGCAATCGAAGCATCAGCAGTATTTCCTGGGTAAAAGTCTGGCAGGCTCCTGTCCGATGGGGCCGTATATCGTGACTAAAGATGAAATTCCCCAATCACAGAACCTGTCAATTGTTACTAAAGTAAATGAAGAGATACGCCAAAATGGCAATACGAACGATATGATCCGGCGGGTGGACGACCTTATTTCAGAGATATCCAAATACACACCATTGGAACCGGGAGATGTAATTTTAACTGGTACTCCTGCAGGGGTTGGCAAAGGGTTTACCCCTCCTAAATTCTTGAAATCCGGCGATACTGTAAAAGTATCCATCGAATCGATTGGAACTCTCGTCACACATTTGTCATAGGAACCGGCACCTACCAATAATGCAAGTTATGGTAGACTAGAGGAGAACTATATCAAAAGAGGTGACGATTTGGATTTTTTAACTAATTCAACACATTTACACATCACGACCTGGGTCATCGCAATCGTGCTGTTCTTTGCAGCCGCATTGATGAATCCAGAAAGCAAAGGCCGCAAAATTGTACATATGGTCCTTCGCTTATTCTACATTTTGGTCATCATTACGGGACTTGCACTGTTCATCGAATATTCTGGGTCGGATGCCATGCAATACGGACTTAAATTCCTATTCGGCATTTTGACGATTGGAATGATGGAAATGGTGTTGGTGCGAGGCAAGAAAGGGAAATCCGTAACAATGTTCTGGATCCTTTTTGCGGTGTTCCTGCTGGTCACGATGTTCTACGGCTTTAAGTTGCCGATCGGCATTAATTTTTTAGCTTAATAAGAAAAGACGGATGTCCACAGGGCATCCGTTTTTCTTATGGAGAACTTTAGGTTGCTATTCACATTTTAGACGAAAGTAACAATCGTCAAGACGAATTCTTCCATCTTTAAATAGCAGATGGGTCTGTTGTTTGTTAAAATAGACCGAGTGGTAAGCAATAAACCTCATTGAAGGAGGATATAAGTTTGAAATTGAAATGGATTTCCTGCATCTTGAGTGGGATGCTTTTGCTGAGCCTTGCAGCTCCTGCATCAGCCGACGAAACGAGAGAGCTTAAAGACGAAAGTATATATGATGTACTGGTTGACCGGTATTTCAATAAAAAAATCGATAACGATTTTGATGTTGTAGCAACAGATCCATCTGCATTTAATGGGGGAGATTTCGCTGGTTTGACAAGTGAAATCCTTTATATAAAAGATATGGGTTTTACGATGTTGTCGATAGGATCAGTCTTCGCTTCTGCTACATATGATGGAAAAGAAGCAGTTGATTACAGCCAATTTGAAAAGCATTTTGGTACAGAAGAAGAGTTCATCAATTTACTGGAGACCGTCCATGACAATGACATGAAATTGATGGTCGATATTCCGACCCAACAGATAAGCAGCCAGCATTTCTGGGTACAAGACCATCCGGAATGGTTTACGGAAAATGATGATGGCACTTTTGCCCTGGATACAGCCAATCCGGAAGCCCAGGAAGCGTTGATTGAATTTGCAAGTGGTTTTATACAGCAATATGAAGTAGATGGAATAAGACTGCAGGAAACGGAAAAATTGGATCCTGGCTTTATTAACCGCTTTTCGGATGAAATTAAGGAAATACGTGATATTTACCTGATCAGTGATACAGAAATGGAAGAATTGGAAGGGCTGGATGCAGTCGTATTGCCTGGAGTCGAGGAAAGTCTGCGAAACAGCTATAAGAATTTTGACCAGGAGACGGCCAATT
>CAZGMW010000028.1:0-11275 GCA_964526895.1 uncultured Planococcus sp.
TCCTTATAAAATCCTATAGCGGATGTTTCCGGCTGTCAATTAAAAAAACCGGCCACCTGAGTGGCCGGTACTGTCCCTAATAAAAAGTATTTGGCGCTGTCGCTTTTCGCTGTCCAGACTCCAGCTGCCCAACTCCTCGGGTCATAAGCCAGTATAGCTATGCGGCAAAGAGCGCCGCTCCGCTATCCCGTCTTATGCCTTTCGGAGCTGAACGGGCGCTGTCGCTTTTCTTTGTCCAGACTCCAGCGGCCCAACTCCTCGGGTCATAAGCCAGTATAGCTATGCGGCAAAGAGCGCCGCTCCGCTATCCCGTCTTATGCCTTTCGGAGCTGAACGGGCGCTGTCGCTTTTCGTTGCTTATTCCTGATGTTCGATCGAAACCGCTTTAGCGGGTGAAAAAGTGGAGATTGCGTGCTTATAGATCAATTGTTGTTTGCCATCCGTCTCAACCAGCACCGTAAAATTATCATAAGATTTAATAGTCCCTTTTAATTGGAACCCATTGAGTAAGAAGACTGTTACAAAAATATTATTTTTACGCAGCTGATTTAAATATACATCCTGGATATTTACCGGTTTCATTAAAATCCCCCTATTTCCCTTGATCTTTTTTTTTGTTCACTGATTAACTCAATTCGACGTTCACGGCTGTTTTCCTGCATGAAATGACGAATTTTTTCAATATTAACCCTTAAATCATCCTGGCCATCGATCCAGAAAATCGGCAGCTTATTGCGAAAATAAGTTAATTGCCTTTTGGCGTAATTACGCGAGTTCTTTTTTAATAAAGTCACCGCTTGCCCGAGATCCATCTTCTTGTCAAAAAATGCGTAGATCTCTTTATAGCCAATAGCTTGTATTGACTGAACGTCTTTAATCCCCCTGATCCGGAGACCTTCGACTTCCTTTAACAGACCATCTTCCATCATCAAGTCGACTCTGTGATCGATCCGCTCATACAACTGGTCTCTCGGCATATCAATGCCGACAATCAATTCATTGAACATCGGCTTTGTCGCCAAGGTCCTGTCGACTTTCTCTTCGCTTCCAAGCAGGATTTCCAGGGCCCGGATCATTCTTCGCGTGTTGTTGGGATGGATATCAATACTCGGATCCATTGCAATCAGTTTGGCATGCATATATTCTGGCCCGAATTGTTCCAGCTCCTGATAAAGTTTTTCACGCAATTCTTCATCCACCTGCGATTCGGAAAATCTGTAATCGAATAAAACAGCCTGAACATATAAGCCAGTACCTCCAACGATAATCGGCAGCTTGCCAGAATTGGAGATTTCCGCTATTTTGCTTCTTACAAGCTGTTGGTATTCAGCAACAGAAAAAGCTTCATCCGGATTTTTGATATCGAGCAAGTGATGCGGGATTCCACCCATCTCCTCTGGTTTCACTTTTGCAGTGCCGATTGTCATATCACGGTACACTTGCATAGAATCTCCATTGATAATCTCACCATTCAATACTTTTGCCAGCTCAATGCTCAGAGCAGTTTTACCGGATGCCGTCGGGCCGACAATGGCCAGAACTTCAACCATGGATAGCCATCCATTCAGCCATGACCTTCATATACTGCTTTTTTTCCACTTCATGGAGAAGTTCATGGCGTCCCCCTTCGCCCAAGTAAACCTGCACATCCTGAATGCCGGCATTTTTATACTGTCGCGCAGCTGCAAAAAGGTCTTTTCCTTTATTGCCTACAGGATCTTCTGACCCGCTTATTAAAAGAATCGGCAAGTCTTTTCGAATTTTATCGACTTCTTCTTTCTTATGGATTGTAAGCATCCCTTCAAAAAGATCGGCAAAAAACTCATTGGTGGAAACAAATCCACACAGCGGATCGGCTTCATATTTTGCGACTTCTGAAGCATCACTGCTGAGCCAGGCAAATGCCGAGTCTTCATCTTTGAAATCCTTCATGAATGGTCCAAATACAAGTGAGCCGAGGGCTTTGCTTTTTTCATCTTTGCCATTTACTTTGCCATTTGCTTTGGCAAAAAGAATACCCATTCTTCCCGCAATTCCTGGATTTCCGCCTGTCCCTGAAAAAAGAGCGCGAGAAACTTTGCCGCTGTGCAATTGAATATAGCGCCTCCCGACAAAAGATCCCATGCTATGGCCGAACAGCACTAACGGCAATTCACCGATTTGCTGCTGAACTGCTGCCAGCACTTCGCTGACGTCTTCCACCACACGATTGAAGCCATTCTTCTCTGCAAAAAAACCTTCAGTTCCATTTCTTTCTACAGTTCGTCCGTGTCCTCGCTGATCATGGGCAGAGACAGTAAACCCATTATCGGTCAAATGCCGGGTAAATTCTTCGTAACGCGCAATATGCTCGGCCATTCCATGAATGATATGAATGTGAGCCTTCGGGTTTTCCGGCTCATAAACCTCATAGTAGATTTCATGGTTGTCTGAGGCTCTTAAAAAATTTTTTGTAATTTTCATTTCCCCACTCCTCTCCCGAACCGCACAGCTTTCTCTATTTCTTCTAACAGCTCTTTATGATATTGGTTTTTCTGTTCTTCACTATAACCCAAATGTTTGGCCATTAAGTCCAATACCTGGTCTTTAAAACGAATAACATCCGAAATGTGGAAATAAAGGTCTCCGGTTCGCCTGATAAAGAAATCACTTGGCGTGAGGGCCATCTCGCCTTCAATTGCATAAACAACGACAGCTGCCAGCACATCCGGTAAGCCATCATTATGGGGATCTGCAGAACGCTTCCAATAATGTTCAAAAACGATCCCGGCATTAGTGCCGTAAAATTGGGCAAACATCCTGCCTTCTTCAGGCGATAGACCGAATTGCTCGGCTTGAAGTGCCATTGAATGGACGAAGCGCGGAAAATTTTCGGATCCGCCGAAATCACCACCGGATAAAGGCAATTTTTTGGTAGTGGATTTTGCGTACTTTTTATGACCTTCTTTTTCCAAGGATTTTGTTACACGGTCAATAATGGTTTCAGCCATTTTCCTGTAACCGGTCAATTTGCCTCCGGCTATGGAAATCAGACCATTTTCCGATTCCCAAATTTCATCTTTTCGGGAAATTTCGGATGGATCTTTTCCTTCTTCATATATCAGCGGCCTGACTCCTGCCCACGTGGATTCGACATCTGCAGGCTTGAGTCTGGAAGAAGGGAACATATGGCTAACCGCTTTCAACAAATAACTGACGTCCTCTTCCGAAGCCGCGGCTTCATCTGGGTTTCCGGTGTAAAATGTATCCGTAGTTCCTATATAAGCTTTATCATCCCTTGGAATAGCGAAAATCATCCGGCCATCCGGCGCATCGAAATAAACCGGCTGACGCAGCGGAAACGTTTTTCGATCGACAACAATATGAACTCCTTTTGTCAAACGAATTTGTTTGTCTGCTTTAGTAGAATCGATGTCACGGATATCATCCACCCAAGGACCCGCGGCGTTGACTACTTTCTTCGCTTCGATTGTCAGTTTATCGCCTGTGACAGAATCAACGGCTTTAACACCAGCTACTTTTCCATCGCGGTAAAGGAAATCTTCCGCTTTTACATAATTGAGACAAAGCGCCCCCAATTCTGCAGCTTTTTTCAAGATCTCAAGCGTCAGCCGGGCATCGTCTGTCCGGTATTCCACATAATATCCTCCGCCTTGTAATCCGTCATTTTTCAACAACGGTTCCTTTTCCATGGCTTCTTCAGCTGTCAGCATTTTACGACGCTCACCTTTTTTAACGCCAGCCAGAAAATCATAGACTCGCAGACCTACAGAAGTGGTGAATGGCCCAAAAGTACCTCCTTTATGAAAAGGCAGAAGCATCCATTGCGGTTCTGTTACATGGACCGCATTCTCATAAACCACTTCACGTTCACGGCCGACGTCCCGCACCATCTTCACTTCGAATTGTTTGAGATAACGAAGTCCCCCATGGATCAGTTTCGTCGATCTGCTGGAAGTACCTGAAGCAAAGTCGTTTTTTTCGATCAAAGCGACCGACAAGCCGCGGGAAACGGCATCAAGTGCAATTCCTGCTCCTGTGATGCCTCCGCCAATAACAATCAAATCAAATTGAAAAATATTCAGTTCTTCAAGTTTTTGCTGACGCAATTTGGCTGAAAACATGTAGTCTCCCCCTTATCTGCTGAATTCGCGGGTGGCAGCAACCGCTTTTTTCCACCCTCTATATAAATCATTCCTGTTTGTTTCATCCATAATCGGCTTAAACACCTTTTGCGTTGACTCCAGGTTCTGAATATCATCAAGATTTCTCCAAAAACCTGTAGCTAAGCCTGCCAGATAGGCGGATCCTAAAGCTGTCGTTTCGTTCAGCCTGGCGAGTTCGACATCTTTTTGAAGAATATCACTCTGGAATTGCATCAAAAAGTCATTTGATACCGCACCGCCGTCAGCTCGAAGCATTTGGATGCCTATGCCGGAATCCTGTTCCATACAATCGAGCACATCTTTCGTCTGATAAGCCAGCGATTCCAGCGTTGCACGGATGAAATGTTCTTTTTCAGTGCCTCGTGTCAATCCGAATACGGCTCCTCGGGCTTCGGAATCCCAATGAGGTGTCCCCATACCGACAAAGGAAGGAACCACATATACTCCGTCGGTTGATGGCACCCGCTTGGCGTATACTTCCGAATCTGCGGCATTTTTCAGCATCCGCATGCCATCACGCAACCATTGTATGGCAGAACCTGCAACAAAAACACTGCCTTCAAGCGCATAGACCACTTTTCCGTCCAGTCCCCAGGCAATGGTCGTTAACAGGCCATTGTCAGATTTCACAGCTTCCTCACCCGTATTCATCAGCATGAAACATCCGGTGCCGTATGTATTTTTGGCCATGCCTTTTTCCACGCAATGCTGTCCAAAAAGAGCAGCTTGCTGATCTCCCGCAATGCCTGCAATCGGCACTTTCTGACCGAAAAATATGCTTGGATCTGTTTCGCCATAAATTTCAGAAGATGATTTCACTTCCGGAAGCATTTGCATGGGAATGCCTAGTTTTTCGCATATTTCTTCATCCCATTTCAAATCGAAAATATTATAGAGCAAAGTTCTTGAAGCATTGGAATAATCAGTGACATGAACTTTCCCATCTGTCATTTTCCAGATCAGCCAAGTATCGATCGTGCCAAACAGCAATTCGCCTTTGTCGGCTGCCTCTCTGGCACCTTCAACTTGGTCAAGTATCCATTTAACTTTCGTCCCCGAAAAATATGGATCAAGCAATAGTCCAGTTTTATCACGGAACCAATCGCCCAGCTCTTCTTTTTTCAACTCATCGATAATCGATTGCGTTTGGCGTGATTGCCAGACAATCGCCGGGTAAACCGGCTGGCCTGTCTTCTTATTCCACACAACCGTGGTTTCCCGTTGATTCGTGATGCCGATTCCTGAAATTTGGGTTTGCTGAATCCCGCTTTCGGTCAATACAGCAGCAAGAACCGACAAAACCGACCCCCAAATTTCATTGGCATTGTGCTCGACCCAGCCGGGTTTAGGGTAGGATTGCTTGAATTCTTTCTGGGAGCTGTGGACCAGCTCTCCCTGCTTATTGAAAAGAATTGCTCTTGAACTGGTCGTTCCTTGGTCAATGGATAGTATATAGCTTTCCAAAACAGCATACCTCCTCTAATTCATGACTCTTTTAAACATCTTTTCAACATCGTAGGTTTTAAAATGAATGATGACAGGGCGGCCATGAGGACACGTAAAAGGCTGCTCCGCTCTCTTCAAATCTTTCAGCAATTGCTCCATATCGTGTTTCTGAAGATAATGGTTCGCTTTAATGGACCGTTTGCAGCTCATCATAATGGCGGCTTCTTCGCGCAGTTTCTTGATATCTGCCCGATTGCCATTCAAAACCTGTTCGATCAACTCTTCAACAACTTCCTTTTCAAAACCTTTCGGAAACCAGGTAGGGTGCTCTCGTACTATAAAAGATGAATCACCGAATACTTCCAAAAAGACGCCAGTTTCTGCGAGACTTTCCAAATTCTCCTGCAATCTCAGCGCTTCATCCCGGCTATAATGGAAAGTCAATGGCAGCAATAGAGACTGCCTTTCCATCGCGTCCGCTTGTCCGACTTTCTCCCGGTAGTATTCGTATTTGATCCGTTCCTGCGCCGCATGCTGATCGACCAAATAGAAGCCGTCTGAACTTTGCGCCACAATATAAGTGCCATGAATCTGGCCAACCACTTCCAGTTCCGGAAATTGCGGACTCTCCTCTATTCCCTCAACTTCAACAGAATATTCCTTTGGCGGCGCAATCGGTTGCGAAAATTCTTCGGGTTCCGCCTGCCGTGAGATTTCAGGTTCACTCAATGATATGGATTTGTGCGGCTTTTCAGTAACTCGCTGTTCGTTAACTGTTGCCGCGGTTTTCCAAATATCCAATTGCATTGATGGAGAAACAGTCTGTCTTTTAGGTTTAGGTTCTTCAATGACCGGCGCACGGACTGCTGCGCTTACAGCTTGGCGTATTGTCTGATGAATCAATTCCATCAGTTCTTTTTCCTTGCTGAGCCGAATTTGCTGTTTGGACGGATGTACATTGACATCTGTCAAATAAGGATCCCCTACAATATTCAAAACGGTTATCGGCTGGCGTTCCAATGGCAAAAAAGTGTGGTATGCGCGGTGAACGGTTGTGGCGATGGCATAATGCTTCACCCAACGTCCATTGACGAACAAAGAGATATAGTTTTTATTGGCCCGGGTGATCTCGGGAAGTGAAGTATACCCTGTTATTTTATAATCCTGGGATTCCCCTTCGAAACGAATCATTTTTTTCGCAATAGCAATCCCGTAGATATCCGCCAAGACGCGGCGTATTTCTCCACTGCCGGAGGTCTGCAGCAGCGTTTTCCCGTCATGCACCAATTTAAGGGAAACTTCGGGATAGCTGAGTGCAAACCTGTTCATCAAATCGATAGTGTGTCCAAGTTCTGTCTGGAGTGTTTTCATGTATTTGAGCCGAGCTGGAGTATTAAAGAACAATTGATCGATTTTAATATCGGTTCCTTGCCGCAATGCATTGGGCCGGCTTTCAATCAACCGCCCTCCTTCGAGTTGAACAAAAGTCCCGCTTTCACCATCTGAAGTTTGAAGCGTCACTTTGGAAACAGATGCAATACTTGCCAGCGCTTCTCCGCGGAAGCCGAGTGTGCGGATACGGAATAGGTCGTGCTCGTTGGCAATTTTGCTGGTGGCGTGACGGGAAAAAGACAGTAAAGCATCTTCACTGTCCATTCCTGCTCCGTTATCGATGATGTGAATTGACGTCAGACCGGCTTCTTCCAGAAAGACTTCCACCGCACTGCTCCCGGCATCTATGGCATTTTCCACCAGCTCTTTGACGACAGATGTCGGGCGTTCAACCACTTCGCCTGCCGCAATCTTATTTGATAATGGTTCATCCATCAATCGGATCTTCCCCATAGAATCACTCCTTCCCGATGAGTTTCAACTGCAGATCATTTATCATTTGCAGGGCTTCAAGCGGTGTCATGGAAGATATTTTCGCTTCCGCAATCGCCTGGACCACTTCTTCGGAATCTGTATCACGGTCATCAAAAAACGATAATTGTTCGATATGCTGTGTTTGCTGTTTCTTCTCTTCTTCGAAGGTTTTTAATAATTCACGTGCGCGTGACAAGATTTGCTGCGGAAGGTTTGCCAATTCCGCGACATGAATGCCGTAACTCTTATCAGCCGGCCCGTGTTTAACTTTATGGAGAAATACCACTTTCCCCGATTGTTCCATTGCTGCAACGTGAACATTACTTAGGCGTTCGAGCGATTGGTCAAGCGCAGTCAGTTCATGATAATGCGTTGAAAATAATGTATTGGCACCGATGTTTTCATGAATATATTCGATCATCGATTGAGCCAGTGCCATGCCGTCATAAGTAGAGGTGCCGCGGCCGATTTCATCGAATAGCAGTAAACTTCTTTCAGTCGCATGTGCTATGGCATGTTGGGATTCCAACATCTCGACCATGAATGTACTTTGCCCAGATACCAGATCATCTGCCGCACCGATTCGTGTAAATATTTGATCGACTACAGGCACTTTAGCAGACTCAGCTGGAACGTAACTGCCTATTTGTGCGAGTACGATAGTCAAGGCCACTTGGCGCATATACGTACTTTTACCTGACATATTCGGGCCTGTGATCAGCATCATATTGCTGTCTTCGTTCAGCACACAGTCGTTCGGCACATAATGTTGTCTGTTCAACATTTTCTCCACTACTGGATGTCGTCCTCCAACGATGGAAATTTCACGGTTGTCTGAGAAATCGGGCTTTGTAAAACGATATTTTTCTGCAATATTCGCGAAACTGAGGAATACATCAAGAGCACTGAGTGTTGATGCCAGCTGTTGAATACGGGAAATATATTGTTTTACTTCGTCCCGGATTACTGTAAATAAACGATATTCAAGATCCAGGCTTTCTTCTTCAGCGGTCAGGATCAGGGTTTCCTTTTCTTTCAATTCCGGAGTGATATAACGCTCGGCATTCGCCAAGGTTTGTTTGCGTTCATAGCGATCCAAATCAGCCAGATGCATATTTGCTTTCGAAATCTCGATATAATAGCCAAAAATACGGTTATAGCCTATTTTCAAAGATTTAACGCCTGTTTTCTGGCGCTCCTGCTGTTCCAATTGCGCAATCCAGTCCTTGCCGTTCCGCGAGGCATCCCGGAATTCATCCAATTGTTTATTGAAGCCTTCACGAATGACGCCGCCCTCTTTGGCTGAAAGCGGTGGGTTGTCGCTGATCGCTTCAAGCAGTTCACAAACTTCACCGCAGCGGTCCAGTCTGCTGGCGAAATCCGCCAATTGTGCATTGCCGGACTCGGTGAGTTCATCGATGATAGCAGGAACTTTTTCAAGAGAACTTCTGAGCTGTGCCAAATCACGTCCGCTGGCGCTTCCAAAAGCCACACGTCCACTCAAACGTTCAAGGTCATATACTTCTTTCAATGCATTCTGCAATTCAACCCGGGTGAAATAATGTTCAATCAGCGATTCCACCATCTGCTGCCGCAGTTCAATGCGGCTTCTGTTCGCTAGTGGCTGATGCAGCCATTGTTTAAGTTTGCGGCTGCCCATTGCAGTTACGGTTTCATCCAACAGCCATAACAGGGTCCCTTTCGTTTCTCCACCACGTATGGATTGAAGCAATTCAAGATTGCGCTTGGAATTGGAGTCGATACTAAGCAGTTGCCCTTCTTCGTTATACACAAAGGCTTGGATATGTTCGAGTGACTGTTTCTGCGTTCTGGCGATATATGTCAGTAGACGATGGCTGCTGCCCGTAAGATCAGCCGGACAATCTTTAACCAATGAATGATCCAGTTCATATATAAACTCCATCGGTTCGATGGACAGGAGCAACTCTTGCGCATCTTCATTCAATAACAGGAACAGAGAATCGGACACGACCAATTCACGGATGCCGAGCGATTGCAATTCCTGCAGAAGTGCTTTGCCCCGTCCCATTATATAAGTGGCAGTCGATTCACCTGTTGAAATATCTATGTAAGACAATGAAAATCCGCCAGGCAACTCATCTGCCGCAGCAATAAAATGATTGGATTTTGAATCCACGTTCTTGCCTTCTGTATGGGTACCTGGTGTAATCAGCCGGACTACTTCCCGTTTTACAACACCCTTCGTTAATTTCGGATCCTCCACTTGCTCACAGATGGCCACTTTATGGCCTTTTGCTATCAATTGGTCTATGTAATTCTTTGCTGCATGATGTGGAACGCCGCACATCGGTATTCGGTCGTCTCCATTGCCGCCTCTGCTGGTCAAAGTTATTTCGAGCAGTTGGGAAGCCTGCAGAGCATCATCAAAGAACATTTCATAAAAATCGCCCAGCCGGAAAAACAGGAATGCATCCTGATAATCTGCTTTTACCTGAAAATATTGTTGCATCATCGGTGTGGTTGCCATTTTAAAACCTCTTTCGGAATCAATTCTTCGTTTCACCATTATACCAAAAATGCAGGGATAAAAGAAAAACCGAAAGAGCATCAGCTCTTTCAGTTTTTGCTTTATTGCTTTTCAGTTAAATTGTTTATGAACAACTGCTGCCGCCTTTTGCATCAGCTTTCACTTTTGATCCTGTTTCACCGCGCAGCAGGTCACCATCTGTATCAGTGATGATGTTATTTGTCACCTGGTTGGCGATTGCAGTCGATACCATCTGAAGCAATGAATTGACGTCGCTTTGTGATTGCTTGAATTCCTGCACAATCGGCACAGCGTCAATTTCATCTTCAATTTTCTTGATTTTGCCTTCGATCAACTCGAGAGCTCTTTCTTTGCCATAATGCTGAAAATTGACCGCTTGTTTCTGCAGGCTTTTCAAGCTGGCGATTTTCTCGCGAATCTTCTGGTTTTCATTGATTTGAGCTTCTGCACGTTTGAAGAAATCCACTTCTTCGGTTGCGGCGATCATATCCGCCACTTCACGAGCTTTTGCTACGATTTCATCTTTTGAATAAGTCATCTATTGGACACCCATTTCCTGGCCGCCGGCAACTTCTGCAAGTCTGCCGTTAAAAGACCTTATTTTTATTTCAATCTATTTTTCCGGATTATTTCTGCAGAGCATAACAGTCCGTACACCCATCGAATCTGATTTTACAGGCAACCCGGCACAGTCGACAACATTTCCGCCTCACACGTGTCAATTTGTCTGAGCCATTACCGATACACCTTCTAATCCTACCGCTATTATACTGAAACACAACGCTTTTCTTCAACCAGATTGCATTAATTGTCGGAGAATCGTCACCAACTGACAGCTTATCCGCGGAATGGGTAATCGTCATTAATGTAAATTCGTTCGCATGATATGGCTTTGCCTGTTTCATCATCGATCTCAGTGAAAAAGCCGCTGATCACAGAGCGCCCGCGTTTTTGGAACTTCAAATCGAGTCGGCATATTGGTTTTGAACCGGTAAAGCACTGAATCTTTGCTCATGCCGAGTACTTCGTCATATGGTCCAGTCATGCCGACATCTGAAATATAGGCTGTGCCGCCAGGCAGGATGCGTGAATCTGCAGTCTGGACGTGGGTATGTGTACCGACCACAACAGAAGCCCTTCCATCAAGATGCCAGCCCATCGCGATTTTTTCACTGGTTGCTTCTGCATGAAAATCAACAAATACCAGCGGCGAAATTGCCTTGGCTTCTGCCAGCAGCTCATCCGCTTTTTGGAAAGGATCGTCATG
>CAZGMW010000029.1:0-9030 GCA_964526895.1 uncultured Planococcus sp.
TACAAACACATTCGTCCATTATTTATCTTAAAATGAACAAAAAAAAACACGCTTGCAATGTAGATGCAGCGGGCGCGGAAATGCATAGTTTAAAAATCGTCAGGATTTTTTACGCTGAATTAAATAGCGGCGCAAATCAATACATTCTCTAAATCCGTGATTTCTTGAATGGATAAGTCAATGTCGGCTTGTAAGCCTCCCGTATTTCTCTGGTCTTTCACAGTGTTGAAGAATAACTTGCTTTTTTTAAGAGAAGCTATTTTAAGGGAAAGCAGTTCACGTATCTCCATGACTTCGAAAAGTGTCAGTATATGTGTCATAGAATATCCCCTCTGGTATTTCAAATTAGTCTTATCTATTAGTGTACCCTTTTTTAACCATGTTCAACCATTATTTTCAAAAAGATGGATCGCTACTGATTATTTTTCATATTCAATAGTTCTCTACACAATAAAACCGTTCCGCAAAATAAGGAAGCATGAAAAAAAAGGAGAAGGTTTTTTGCCTATAACCGTTTCTTTTAGCAAATTCTCCACATTCGCCCAAGCTGATTCAAAATCAGGCTCGTAATTCCTAGTCAATACATAGCCTTGCGCAAGAGTCGCTATGGTGTAAATGCCATAGAGGGCAGTTGCTCCGGCAAGAGATTGCAATGTGATTTTCACCTTCATATTCTTTCCCCTCCCTTTTGAAAGACATTCCCATAGAATTAAAACTAACTATTATTCATATACTAATCAGAAATAACATAGCCAACATCGCAGTTAGAAAGGAAAAAGCAAACAGGATAAACTTCATGCTTTTTTTGGCTTCAGTAAAATTGGAATTCAAGTTTCCAATCAGTAAGCAATAAACAAGCATAATTATTAAGACGACTATACTTCTAAAAATATCATTAGTATTCAGTTCAGCAAACGTTCCTTGGAAATTTGCATTCAAATAAAATAGGGAAAGCAAAAAAGCTGAATGTAAAAAGAAAAGATGACTGAAATATATGGCATGCTGCATGTTCATGGCCCCGTCCTATAATTTCATGTGAATATTTCACAGTTTAGCTGTCTAGTGCATTATTGGCTTAAAAACCTTTAACTCATGATCCTGAACGGTAAGAAATAAGTACTCATGTCGATTAAAAATTGCTCTCGTCTTATATGAAAATTCACCAGCGTATTCGTAAAACCGAACTGTTTTTTTGAAATCCCAAAACCATACTCTTTTTCTTTCAAGAAAAACGCCATATTCATGTGTCATGGCAAAAGCGATGGTATTTCCGGGATTAAAAGGGAATTTCAATACTTTTTCTCTTTCAAGCTGCTCGTTTAAAAAGAGTAACTCTTCTGTTACCCAACCAATACATGCATAAGGTTTATAACGGGCAAAAAGAAAGTCATATAATAGATTGTGTTGAATGGCAACATCGTAAAGGGATTCTAACTTATGTTGTGGTGCAGCGTAGTTTAATCTATTTCCCCCAATCTTATCACCAAATGCCCCTTCGTCTCCGTAAACACAAAGGACCCCCTGTCTATATGGAAACAACTCGAATACATCTGCGCCTATATCGCATTTGGAAACTAATTCACCCTTTAGCGTATAAAATGATAAAGTTGATTCGTTCAAAAGACAAAAATGATCTTTTGTAAAACGGATCTTACGATGTCCTGTAGTTCCAGTTAGAATCGTATTTCCATTTAACTGTACACTGTTTTCTCCCTTGCCTTTTAACAAGACGATTACATCTTCTTTTTTGCAATCCGCATCCAGAATAAGCTGCTGGTTATTCGTATATAGTGTTTCTTCCTTTATAAACAATCACTCAACCTCCTGTCATACTTGTGCTCATCTTTTCACCCGTTCACATTCTGCTCCTGCAATTTTTCCACGTGCGCCATATCGCCTTCAAGGACGATTGAGTTTCTGTCTTCATCAAGTTCCACAATTGTAAGGCTCGTCCCATGAATAAACGGCGGCAGCCATAAATCATTCAACGAGTTTCCTTTGAAATATGCCATCAAGGCTTTGATCACGATGGAATGCGTAACAATCAGGACATTGCCTTTCTGGTGAAGAGTTTTGATCGTTTCTACAGCTTCAATGACTCGCTCCTGCAGTTCTTTGAAATTCTCACCAGTCGCTGAAGTATACAGGTGGGGTGTCTTCCAAAAAGAGGAATACTCTGCTGCATAGGTTTCGGTTAAAAAGCTTTGATCTTTTCCTTCCCATTCTCCCATATGTATCTCGCGCAATTTATCATCCATCACTATCGGGATTTCCCGTTCTGCGCTAATTGTCTGAGCTGTTAGAAGAGCTCGTGGGATTGGGCTTGAGTAAATCGCTTCAAATTCAGTATCCTTCAACCGTAAACCTAATTCTCGGGCATTTTCTATTCCCTTTGCCGTTAAGGGAGAATCAGACCAGCCTTGCATCCTCTTCTCCAAATTCCATTCTGTTTCTCCGTGCCGTGTAATATAGAGCGTTAACATGAAATTCTCTCCAATCTAAATTGCTGACTAATTATCGACAAAATTTTAATCCGATTTATAGAGTTTCCAAACATCTCATTACCGTATCCCCAAACGTTCTTACATCCTCAAGATAATTATAGCCATCAGGAGATCCGAAACTGTTGAAAGCCCGCACAGCCACCAGATTGTAGCTGGGAATCACAAGCAGGGTGACTCCCGTGTAACCCAGTATTTGAAACGAACCTTCAGGAACCGATTCCCCTATTTCAGATTTTTGGGCAGGCAGATCTTTCACAAACCATAAAAATCCGTTTTGCGGAAAATCTGCATCGATGGTTTCCGGACTTTGAACTGAAGTGGCCATCTCGATGATTTCACCAGGAATCAGCTGTTCACCCGCTGCCTCCCCTTTATTCAAATGCAGCTCTCCCCATTTGGCCAGTTCTCTCACGGAAACATACATATTACGTTCATTGCCGGAAACGCTCTTTCCGTTGTACCAGCTTGAATCGTCCGGATCTCTTATCACATCCACCAAGTTTTCATTCATTTCCGCATGCCATCCGGTTTCAGTAAAATTCATTTTGTCGAATACCTGCGTTGTCAGAATTTCCGCAATGCTCCTGCCGGTCGCATTCTCAATTACTCGAGTTAAAGTATCGATGCCGATGCCACGGTATGCCCAGCTTTCCCCCGGCAAAAATTCTCTTAGGATTTCACTGTCTTTAATCTTCAGTCCGTGCGTATGAGTCAGGAGATGGCGAATGGTCACTCCTTTGAAAAGTTCAGATTCATCAGTCGGAATATAATCGGTGACGAAATCATCGATCGACCGGATGAACCCTTCATGGACAGCGAAGGACGCGGCAAAACCGATATAGCATTTCCTGACTGAAGCAATGTGAAATTGCGTATTTTCCTGGATTCGTTTCGCATTCTTCTCTTTTGAATGCCTCCCCCAATATTCTTCAACCACAACTTCGCCGTTATGCATGATCATAAGAGCTGAACCTGTGCAGTCTAGCGATTTCGCTGTATTTTTGACGTGATCGATTACTGGTGAAAAAGATAAGTCGTTTTCTATTTCGGTATGCATAGTCCACCTACTTTCTTTAAATTTAAATAACCCGAATCTGTTTCTTCTTCAAAAGAAGTTTTAATGGAAAGTCTGAGTTTTTTTGTTTCCTTCTATATAGGACAGAAAATCTTCTTTGCAAAAAACATTCAAGATGCAGGGCTGCTTTTCTTTATTCTCCAAAGCCCGATGCTCTTCAGGAAATTCAGATTCCACATGCAGGCGAATGAACGGCAGCTTTTCCTGCGCTTTTTGTGAACGGATATTTATCTTTCTCGCCCCTGCAAAAACGCGGTCCAGTCCCAGTTCTTCAAATGCAATCTGCAGAATCGCCAGCTTGGATGTCTTGTTAAACCCTTGCCCCCAATATTCATGGCCAATCCATGTACCGATATGGCAGGATTTTTTTTTATAGTCAATGAACATTAGATCAGTAAGTCCCACCAGCCTGCCTTCTTCATCAAGAATGACACGCGGAACAGTCTTGCCCTCTGCTTCTTCTGCCAGCACCCGCTGGATAAACTGTTTCGTATCTTCCACCGTTCCGTCCGGCAATCCCAGCGCGTCTTTCACTTGAGGAACAGATGAAAGCCTGTAAATTTCATGACAATATTCTTCCCGGTGCTTTACTAACTTGATCTTTTTCACCTTCTCCACTCCATTCCGTTGCTCAAGTCCCTTCCTTAACAATAAAAAGCCTCACTCTAAACAAAGGGACCCCTGGAGGCGATACCACCCTTATTTAAAGCAAAGCTTTACTCTCTAAATGAATAACGGGATAAACCGCTATGTTTTTCAACACAGATTATGAAAGGCAGGTTCAAAAAACGTCCTTTGGATATCTCGCAGCTTTCGATATCCTCTCTGGAAAAGTCCTGTTCATTTACTGGCCCTTAAAATTCCCAATTGTTTGGTATTCAGATTTTAATCAGATTAATCGAAAGAGAAAAATAAGTCAATAAATATTCTGAAACTTTCTGCCCGGGATTTCGTAATCTAAAGAGAGGAATCACACAGCTATAGTTTCAACAGCTGATGAATCCACTGCCAATAAAAAGCTTTGCGTTTCTCCATAGTATCTATTTCAGGAAAGGAGGATTCATGAATACAATTCTTTTTATAGCTCCGGTTCTATTTCTGGTTTTGTTGGCCGGAGTGGCAATTATTTATCTGATAATAAGAATGATAGAATAATAACCAGATCTACAAACAAAGCAAAACAATAAAATTTTAGGAGTGAACAGCAGATGTCATTTTTTGATAAAGTACGTGCCAGTGCCGGTGTCGGCAATGCGAAAGTGGATGCCCGTGTAGAAAATTCAACGGTGAAACAAGGTGGCCCGGTCAATGGAGAAGTGTTGATCGTCGGAGGATCTGTTGACCAAAAAGTCAACGGTCTTTATATCTCTGTTATGACCCAAGTAATCGTAGAACAGGATGACCGGAAATTTCTGCAGGACACTGAAATACAGCGCATAAAAGTCAGCGATACCTTCACCATTGCAGCCAAAGAGGAAAAGTCATTGCCCCTTTCATTTATTCTTTCGCCTGAAGCGCCAATGACACAAGGCAAATCGCAAGTATGGTTGAAAACCGTTATGGACGTGCCGTTCGCCGTGGATCCAAAAGACAAAGATTATTTGACAGTAAACGGCAGCGAATCGGTGGAAGCGGTACTGGCTGCCGTAAAACAATTAGGATTCTCTGTTAAGAAAATCACGAATCTCCGCAGCAGAAAAACCGCAAGCGGTGTCATACAGGAATTCGAATTCCATCCGGGGTCAGAGTTCCGCAGCCATTTCAGCGAACTGGAACTGTTTTTCATTTCCGACCAGACGGGAGTCACCGTTTACGTTGAGATGGATCATAAAGCGAAAGGCCTTGGCGGTTTCCTGGCATCCGCGATGGACATGGATGAATCGAGAATCACAATGCGTTTTGATAACAGCCGTGCCGGAAACGTGTCCCAAATAGCCACTGACATTCGCGAAACACTTTTGCAGCATAGCCGCTAATAAAAATTTATTTTGAAGCGAATGGATTTTTCATTCCTTTTCTAGCCTGGGGAAGACAGCTTCCTCAGGTTTTTTTTGTTGTCTTTCCGTGTATTCAAACGTTTAGCAGGTCCGGTTAATAGGAACATTAATGATAAGGAGTTTTATAATGCTGCAGAAACTGATTCCGAGGATGAAATAAAGGGGGACAGAATATTTTGCCCTCCATCTCGCTTACAGTCGAAGTTATAAGGGTCAAGCAAAGTTCAGACCTGAAGAATATCAGATAATGCACGTTTTGAGGGAGAGGGATGCAATATGATCGCAACAAAAATTAAATGGCGGCTGGCTTTGGCCGTTGCTCTGTTATACTTGGCCATTCCTTATACGCTGGGAATTGAAAGCGATGAACGGATTAGAGATCAGTTCACTTTTCTGGTGAATTGGGTGATTGTAGCTGTGATTGCCTGGTGGTTCGTCCGCCGGATGGATGTAAGAAATATGACGGATTTGACTCTCACAGGCGTATTCGTTTTTTATTTGTTCATGCTCCACCAGCTTGTCAGTTACATACCGATCAGCTTCTATTTGAGTGATGATTATGTCGGTGACTTCTATATTTTATGGGATAACTTCAACTTGATCCCTTTTAATACCATTAAAAACGTGTTTATCCACCCCCTTTCCCAAACCCAGTATATAATCCAGTCAGGCGGTAATTTACTGTTATTGCTTCCATTCGCTTTTGTGCTGCTGAAATTCAGATTTACCCGGTCTGTCGCTCAAACAACACTGGTCTCTCTGCTGTTGTCTTTGGGAATTGAGTCTTTCCAATTTGTTCTTAACTTGCTGGCGTCTGGGCATATGGACATCAAAACTTCCGGTAAAGGCAGGGCAATCGATATTGATGATGTAATACTGAATACACTAGGCGGCTATTTAGGCGCTCTTCTCTTTATCGGAATTCAAAAGTTGAAACGTCAGTAGACAGGCCGTTCAATCGACGGCTTTTTTTGTGATTGCAAGCAAGTATTAAAATTCAACAAAATAAAAAAGCTGAATTTCTGTTATCAGTCATAACAGGATTTCAGCTTTTGTGGAGATGCTGGTTACGATACAGTTTTATTGCGGCGTCCAATCAGCATTACTCCGCCCAACAAGACCGCAAGCATACCAATCATTGTGTAAAGCGGACCGTTTGATGCAGTATCTGCCATTTCATCGCCCTCTGCTGTCAGCTGGCCACGGATTTCACCGTCCGGATATTGTTCCGTATGCAGATTCGCATAGATTTCTCCGGCTACAAGCGCCATAGCGAAATCTTCCCAAGCCATATCCCCTACCAAGTCATCTGCTGTTAATGTACCTGATGCCACTTCTCCGTTGTAGTCCGTTGGTTCAGCGTTCTCAAATAAGAACAATTCCACTGGACCGTTTTCGCCAACCGCACCACTGTGAAGGTGTCCTGCCAGCGTGTTGTTCAAATTCTGAGCGCTTATTGTGTACTCAATCGATTCTCCGTCTTCACTGACTTTGAAATACGCTTCTCCTGTGGCTTCACTAGTAACTTCCGGGACTTCCTGGTCAGGACTCAAGTTCACATTGAACTCCAACCCTTCATGAGCTGCGGAAACTGCGGCGGCAAACCCAGCGGCTGCCAGCAACGATGCCAGCAGTAAAACCAAAAACTTTTTCATCTGTTCCTCTCCTTATAACTTATTTCACCTTTAAGGTGATACACTTCATCTACCCGGCTCCATTAAAAATTATTCAATTTATCTGAATATTGAATATATTTTACTATAAAGAATACTGAAATCAGGTTTGATAGGGATTATAAAGGGAGTAAAACGGGAATGGGCTTCTATACTATGTGTTTTTTAAAGGAGTGGCAGATCATGCGAAGAATAATTGCTTCAATATTGATCATAACGGGACTTCTCTTCGCCGTCTGGAACGGTTATTTTTGGATAGCCGGAACTTCTTCCGGCCAGGAAGCCATCGGTGAAAACGATATTGTTGCCAGTGCCGAAGATGAAAATTTAAATTTAAAAACTGATGCCCCCCTCTCAGCAACCGGCAAAGAAAGCGACTTGTCAGCATCTGATTCTGAAGAAGAAATTGTATCTCCCCTTTCAAAAAAAGTTAAGAAAAGAGAAGAACCGCAGCCCCGTGATTATGCAGAGTACCAAAAAGGCTCAAATATTGGCTGGCTGTTAATACCCGCTCTCGATATGAAGTATTCGGTCTACTGGGGGACGGATGAAGACACACTTTCTCAAGGAGTCGGTTATCATCCCGGGAAATTCACCACTCCGCCTGATGGAATGGGGCATACTGTCTTATCCGGCCACCGGGAAACAGTCTTTCGGGGGCTTGGGGAACTGGAGCAAGGCGCCAGTATATTTGTGCAATTTGAAAATATACAATATGAATATGAAATTCAGAAAACCTGGATTACAGATGCCGATGACCGCTCCGTTATCGTCGAGAAATCCCAACCGACCCTGACTCTTACGACCTGTTATCCCTTCACCTTCATCGGCTCAGCTCCTGATCGGTATATTATAGAAGCGACGCTTGTTGAAAAAACAGCTATGAATTGATATATTGCCAAGGTTTCAAACTTCCACTCATATAGAAAAGAGGCTGACCATCAGCCTCTTTTTTTCGCCCTATTATAGAATGGGGATACAATGAAACAAATTAAAAAACTGTTTGACTCTTAAGGTTCTGCCCATATCAAATAGACATTCCCCTTTAAATAACGCTCTTCGCGGACAAGATTCAGGGCCGAACTTTTTACCAGCCCGCTGATATCCCGGTCTGCATGGCATCCCACCATTTTCACGGCGAGCGGATCCAGGGATTTTTGCAGCCACATCAACGGTTTATTGGAACTGATGCCATGTTCCAGCAACAGAATTCTGCCGCCCGGCCTGCACCATTTTTGAAAGTTGTTTAAAACCTTTAACGGATTTTGATAACCGCATAAGGTGCCGGAAGAAACAATCGTGTCAAAAGTGTTTTCGGGGAATTCAATGCCTTCCACATCTTCCTGGATGAAATTGACCCGAAAAGGATATTCTTTTGCAGCGGCTTGTGCTTTTTTCAGCATTTCCGGACTGAAGTCCACGCCCGTCAATTCGACGTCTTTATTGTAAAGAGGAAAATTCAGACCCACCCCGATGCCGACCTCCAGAACTTTGCCTTCAATATTCTGAAAGATTTTTTGGCGGTATTTGAAAGTTTTGTCATGTGTCCGTAGTTTATTGTAACGATTCGCTTGTTTGTCGAACTTTTTCGGCAAGGATTTTGGCATTGCATTTTGCTCCTTCCTCTTGAAAAGTTAACTGTCACACAGGCGGCGGTAATGTCCTTTGTCTGTATTATACCCAAAACACTCGAAGACTATTAGAATATTTGAGGACGCCTTCAAGCACGTCCATACATAAAGACAGCCCATCTCCGACAAGGAGATGGGCTTTTTGTTTTT